>DASQAM010000496.1:0-4179 GCA_035635735.1 Gemmatimonadales bacterium
GCTCAAGCACCGGGACGACGACCGCGTAGTGGCGGGGGACGTGGTGGAGCTCGAGCTGCAGGCCGATGGGCACGCTACCATTGCCACCGTGCGGCCCCGCAAGAGCGTGCTCGCGCGCCGCGCCGCCGGTGAGCGGAGCCCAAGGGCGCAGCCGATCGCCGCCAATGTCGATCAGGTCGTGGTCGTCGCATCGGCTCGGAGCCCGGAGCCGAGCCCCCGGATGCTCGATCGATTCCTGGTGATCGCCGCGGCGAACCGCATTCCCGCCGTGCTCGTCCTCAACAAGATCGACCTCGACCGGAGCGCGCTCGACGCTCTGCAGCGGCGGTATGGTCCGGCGGGCTACCAGGTGCTCGGGACCTCGGTCACGCAGCCGGAGGGTCTCGTGGCCCTGCGCGACCTCCTGCGCGGGCGAGAGTCGGTGCTCGCCGGTCAATCGGGCGTCGGGAAATCCAGCCTCCTGAACGCGCTCGACCCGGGCTTGAACCTCCGCATCGGCGCGATCAGCGCGAAGTGGGATACGGGGAAGCACACGACCCGCGCTGCCCTCGTCGTGCCGGTCGCTACGGGGGGATATGTCGTGGACACGCCGGGGTTGCGCGAGCTGGGCACGTGGGGGATCGATCCCGAGCGCTTGGGCGCCTATTTCGTCGAGTTCCGGCCCTTCCTCGACCAATGCCGCTTCGACAACTGCCGGCATCTCGCCGAGCCCGGCTGCGGGGTGCGGGAAGCGGCGGCGCGAGGCGAGTTCGATCCCGATCGTCTCGTGTCCTACCAGCGGATCTACGAGGAAGTCAGCGTGCCTTCCTGGTCCAGCGAGCGGCGTCGCGGGAGGTGACTTTCTGCATCATCGCCCGGAACGCGTCGTCCAAGTCGATCCCTTGTGAGTTGGCGAGACAGATGACCACGAACAGGATGTCCGCGAGCTCCATCGCGAGAGAGCCCTCCGGCTCCCCCACTTTCTTGGTTTTCTCTCCGAACCGGTGGTTCACCTCGCGCGCCAGCTCTCCGACTTCCTCGGTGAGACGGGCGAGGTTGGTGAGCGGGGGGAAGTATCCTTCTTTATATTGGCCGATCCACCGATCGACCGTTTGCTGGGCTTCGCGCAGGGACACGGGAGGCTCCGGGCAATCGTGAACGCCGAGCTGCCGCCGCTCGTCGCGCCGCTCCGAGGAGAGCGGTACGCCGCAAAAGAGTTGAGCGCCCTCATCGCGCCCCCCTACGACGTCATTTCCAGCGAGGACCGTCCCCGCTATGCGGCGCGCGATCCCCACAATATCGTGCATCTCATTCTCCCGGAAGCGTCCTCAGGCGCTCGCCGGAGTGGCGGCGGGGACCGCTACGCGCACGCCGCAACGCTCCTCGCGACGTGGCGGGACGCGGGCGTAGTGCGACCGGATCCCGGGGACTCCGTGTACATCGTCGCGCAGGACTACGCCCTGCCGTCGGGCGAACGGCGGACGCGCATTGGGATACTGGCCGCCGTGCGCGCCGAGCCGTTCGCCACACGCCGCGTACGGCCGCACGAGCAGACGCACTCGGCGCCCAAGGCCGATCGGTTGGCGCTCTTGCGCGCCACCGCGACCAACCTCGAAACCATCTTCCTGCTTGCGCCGGACTCCGACCGGATGCTGGCGCAGGCCCTCGCCAAGCAGGCCTCCGGCATCCCGGCGGCACGCGCCGAGCTCGACGGCGTCGGCATCCGTCTCTGGGTCGTGTCGGGCGATCAGGCGGCGGCGCTCGCTCGGCTGGCGGGCCGGGCGCAGCTCTACATCGCCGACGGCCATCACCGCTACGAGACCGCGGTGGCGTACGCTCGCGAGCGACCGAGCGCCGACCGCGTGCTTTCGTTCATCGTGTCGGCGGCCGATCCCGGCCTCACGATCCTCCCCACCCACCGTATCATTTTCGGTGCGGGGCGCGACGCCACGACACTGGTCGCGGCCTGGCGGGAGTGGTTCGAGGTCGGGCGCGTAGCGCCCTGCATGGACCGGGTCGAGCGGCTGGCCGAGCTGGGGCGCGAGCGCACCGCGTGCATCGTGGCCTTCCCCGACGCCTATGACGTCACACTGGTTCTGAAGAACGACGCGAGGCTCGACACCGTCCCCGACCTGGGGAAGACGCCTGCGGTCCGCGCGCTGGACGTGCCTCGGATCGAGTCGCTCGTCGTGCAGCGCATCCTCGGGGCGGGCACCGCGACCCCCTCGCTCGCCTACACGCCCGATCCACACGCGGCCTTCGACGCGGTCCGGAACGGACGGGCCGCCGCCGCTGTACTCCTCAACCCCACCAAGGTGCGGGATGTGTTCGCCGTAGCGGACGCGGGAGACGTCATGCCCCCCAAGTCGACCTATTTCGTACCGAAGGTGCCGAGTGGACTGGTGATGCGCCCGGTCTAGAAGGCGGCGCAAGACCGTCGCCTCTATATTTTCTCCCCATGCCACGCTCACGCGACCGCGTCCTCGGCAATCTCGAGTCCATCTACCGCGAGGCCTACGAGCGCGCAAAGGCCGCCAGCGACCAGGTGCGCATGGCGGATCTCGACGCCGCCTACCAGCGCGAGCAGCTGTTGCTCGAAGTGCTGCTCGACATCCGCGACGCGCTCGCGGCCCTTCCGGCATCCGCCGAGTCGGGGTCGGGGAAGACCGCCGGATCCGACCCGATCGCCGCGCTCGAAACCATCCACCGCATTACCAAGCTGCGCTGAGGGAACCACATGCGCCGACGCCTGTCTCTGGGACTGCTCTGCCTGACCCTCGCCGCCTGCGCCCGGCAGGCCGACATCATCGTCACCGGCGGGATGGTCTGGACCGGTCTCTCGAACGGCGCACCCCAGAAGGGCGCGGTTGCCCTCGCCAATGGCAAGATCCTCGCTGTCGGCGACAGCGCGCAAATCGCGCGTTACGCGGGCCCTAAGACCCAGGCGATTCAGGCCGTCGGCGGTCTCGTCCTGCCCGGCTTCACCGACGGGCACACTCACTTCATCGACGGCGGGTTCCAGCTCGCCTCGGTGGATCTCCGGAATGCGGCGACGCCCAAGGAGTTCATCCGGCGCATCAAGGACTACGCCAAGACTCTGAAGCCCGGCGAATGGATCACTGGTGGTGATTGGGACCATACGCTGTGGCCCGGCCAGCCGCTTCCCCATCATGAGTGGATCGATTCGGTCACGCCGAGCAATCCGGTATTCGTGAACCGGCTCGATGGCCATGAGGCGCTGGCGAACGCAGCAGCCATGCGCGCCGCCGCGGTCACGAAGGGCACCCCTACTCCCTCGGGCGGTGAGATCCTGCGGGATCCGAGGACCGGCGAGCCGACGGGCATCTTCAAAGACCGGGCGCTCGAGCTCGTCGGCCGCGCGATCCCGGACCCATCTCCCGCGCAGCGAGACTCGGCCCTCGCTCGCGCGCTTGCGTACGCCGCGTCGCTGGGCGTCGCCGCTACCGCCCACGTTTCCGCGTCGTGGGCCGATCTCGCGAGCTATCGCCGCCTCGAGCAGGCGGGCCGGCTCACGATCCGGGTGGCACTCTATCTCCCCCTCGATTCTTGGCGGGCAATCGCCGAGACGGTGAGCCGTTCGGGTCGCGGCGACGATTGGGTGAAGATCGGCGGGGTCAAAGGCTACATGGACGGCTCGGCGGGGTCTCGCACCGCGTACTTCTTCGAGCCCTATAGCGATTCGGCGGGCTACAACGGGCTGCTGCAGCACCCGGAGGCGGACATGCGCAGCTGGATCGGCGGTGCCGACTCGGCGGGACTGCAGGTGACCGTCCACGCGATCGGTGACCGCGCCAACGCCATTCTCTTGTCGATCTACGACAGCGTAGCTAAGGCCCACGGGCCGCGCGACCGGCGTTTCCGGGTCGAGCACGCCCAACACCTGCGCCCCCAGGACATCCCCCTGTTCGGCAAGCTCGGCGTGATCGCCTCGGTCCAGCCCTATCACGCCATCGATGACGGCCGCTGGGTGGAGCAGCGCATCGGGCCCGTGCGCATCAGGACCACGTACCCGTTCCGCACCCTGCTCGACACGGGCGCCAGGCTCGGGTTCGGGTCGGACTGGACGGTCGCGCCGCTCGACCCGATCCTGGGCGTATACGCGGCCGTCACGCGCCGCACCCTCGACGGCAAGAATCCGAACGGGTGGGTGCCGGAGCAGAAGATCTCCGTGGGGGAGGC
>DASQAM010000497.1:0-8417 GCA_035635735.1 Gemmatimonadales bacterium
AAGGTGGAAGCGGGGATTCCGGAAGACGATCCGCGCAACCCAGCCGTGATCGCGGACCTGGTGGGGGACAACGTGGGCGACTGCGCGGGGCGCGGCGCCGATCTGTTCGAGTCGACGGCGGCCGAGAACATCGGCGCGATGATTCTGGGATCGGGGCTCGCGCTGGCGAACCCCGGCGTCTTCAGTCCCGCGCAGGTGGTGGGGTTGATGCTGTTCCCCCTCGTCGCCCGCGCCTTCGGACTCGTGGCCTCGATCATCGGCGTACTGCTGGTGAAAGCCCGTGAAGACGAGGACCCGATGCACGCGCTGAACCGCGGGTACATGTGGACGGCGCTGCTCGCCGCCGCGGGCTTCGTGGGCGGCACGTACTGGTTGCTCAACCCGCCCGCCTTCCCGGCCGCGTGGTGGCACTTCGCGCTGTGCGGAGTGATCGGAATCGCCACCTCCATCGCGTTCGTCTACATCACGCAGTATTACACGGAATACCGGTACCGTCCGGTCAAATCGATCGCCGCCGCCTCCGTCACCGGCCCGGCGACGAACATCATCGCGGGCTTCGCCGTGGCCCTCGAGTGCACCGCGCTCCCGACCTTCACGATCTCGGCCGCGATCATCGCGTCCTACAAGCTGGGCGCGTCGAGCGGGCTGGCCCACGCGGGCCTGTTCGGGACCGCGGTCGCCACAATGGGAATGCTGGGCACGGCGGCGTACATCCTCGCGATGGACACCTTCGGCCCGATCACAGACAATGCCGGCGGCATCATCGAGATGTCCCATCAGCCCGAGGACATCCGCAAGCGCACCGACCGCCTCGACGCGGTGGGGAACACGACCAAGGCGCTCACCAAGGGGTACGCGATCGGCTCGGCAGCGCTTGCCGCGTTCCTCCTCTTCTCGGCATTTCTGGACGAAGTCGCGGCGCTCGGCTCGCCGCTTGCCGCGGTCGACATCTCGAAGCCGGAAGTGTTCGTGGGCGGGTTGCTCGGCGCCATGCTCGTCTTCTGGTTCTCGGCGTTGGCGATCAGCGCCGTCACCAAAGCGGCGGTCAGCGTGATCCAGGAAGTGCGCCGCCAGTTCCAGGCCGACCCCGGGATCTTGAAGGGCACGTCGCGCCCCGACTACGGGCGGGCGGTGGACATCGTGACGGTCGGGGCGCTCAAGGCGATGGTAGCGCCCGGGCTGCTCGCCGTAGGCATGCCGATCGCTGTGGGCCTGGTCTTCAAGGTGCTGTTCCATGTCGGCGCCGAGACGGTGGCGTCGTTCCTCATGGTGGGCACGATCGCCGGGATTCTCATGGCGACGCTGCTCAACAACGGCGGGGGCGCCTGGGACAATGCCAAGAAATTCATCGAGACCGGCGAGTATGGTGGGAAGGGGAGTCCGACGCACAAGGCCGCCGTGGTCGGCGACACCGTCGGCGACCCGTTCAAAGACACGGCGGGGCCGTCACTGCACGTGCTCATCAAGCTGTTGAGCACGGTCACGCTCGTGCTGGCGCCGCTGTTTGTCTAGACAGCTCTTCGCCCGTAAGCCGATCGCCGAGCTGCTCGTCGAGGGCCAGAGTCCGTACGCCCTGAAACGAGCGCTCGGCGCCGGCGATCTCATCATGCTCGGCATCGGCGCCGTGATCGGCGCCGGGATCTTCGGAGCAATCGGGACGGCGGCGGCAGGGCAGTACGACGCCGCCGGCCATCTGGTCCGCAGCGGCGCCGGCCCTGCGCTCGTCTTGTCGTTTCTGCTGCTCGGCGTGTGTTGCGCGCTCGCTGGGCTGTGCTATGCCGAGCTCGCGGCGATGATCCCGCAGGCGGGAAGCGCGTATGCGTATTCCTACGCGACTCTGGGCGAGTTGGTCGCCTGGGTGATTGGGTGGGATCTGATCCTCGAGTACGCCGTTGGCAACGTGGCTGTGGCGATCTCCTGGGCAGATTATTTCACGTCGCTGCTCCGGAGCTTCGACGTTCACCTTCCCGTATGGCTCACCACGGGATACCGGACGGCACTCCTCTCGCCTGACCCCGCCGTCCATGGCCTGCTACAGACCGCGCCCCACGTCGCCGGGATCCCCATCTTGGTGAATGTGCCGGCCTTCCTGATCGTCGCGGGCATTACCTGGCTGCTCCTGCTGGGTGTTCGCGAGAGCGCCACGGTGAACAACGTCATGGTCACCATCAAGCTCCTGGTGCTCGGTTTATTCATCATCGCCGGTGTTACCCATCTCAACCCGGCGAACTATCACCCGTTCGCCCCGAACGGCTTTCGAGGCATCCATCAGGGGGCGGCGATCGTCTTTTTCGCCTACATCGGATTCGACGCTATCTCGACCGCGGCAGAAGAAACGAGAAACCCGCAACGCAACCTGCCCATCGGAATCCTGGGCGGGCTCGCCATCTGCACGATCATTTACATGATCGTCGGCACCGTTCTGACGGGAATGGTGCCGTACACCGAGCTCGGCGTCGCCGACCCGCTCGCGAAGGCACTGAACAGCGCCGGCTTCACGACGGTGGGGTGGATTGTCGCGCTGGGTGCGATCGTCTCGATGTCGGCGGTGCTGCTCGTGTTCCAGTACGGGCAGCCCCGCATCTTCTTCGCGATGGGGCGGGACGGGTTGCTGCCGCCGTGGGCCGCGAAGGTGCATGCCAAGACCCGCGTGCCTTATATCACCACGCTGATCACGGGCGTCTTCGTAGGACTGTGGTCGCTTGTCGGGGACGCGGGGGAGACCTACAACCTCACCAACATCGGCACGCTGTTCGCGTTCGTGCTCGTGTGCGTCGGCGTGCTGGTGCTCCGCCGCTCCGACCCTGACCGTCCTCGGCCGTTCCGGGTGCCGTTCGTGTGGCTCGTTGCGCTCACAGGCGCCGCGCTGTGCCTGTTCGTCATGGTCGGCCTGCCGCTGGAGACCTGGGTGCGCTTCGCGGTTTGGCTCACCATTGGTCTCATCCTCTACCTTTTCTACGGCTACCGTCACAGCCGGCTGCACCGGCCGGGCCCTCAGGCGTAGTGAAGCTCCACACCAAGATCATCGTCGGGCTGCTGTCGGGCGCCGGCGTCGGCGTCGTGGCGAACGCGTTCGCGACCGGGGCGGACTGGGTCGCGTGGATTGGGATCCCCGCCGAGTGGGCCGCCCCTAGGGTGCAATGGGTGGGCAACAACGTCGCCGGTCCGGTGGGCCAGATCTTCTTGCGGATGCTCCTGATGACGATCGTGCCCCTCGTGTTCGCTTCGCTGACGCTCGGCGTTGCGGGGCTCGGCGACATTCGCAAAATCGGGCGGGTTGGTGGACGAACGATTGCCTATTTCTTGGTTTCGACCGCCATCTCGGCGACGATCGGCCTGATCCTCGTCAACCTTGTTCAACCTGGGGTCGGGCTCGATCCCGCCCTCGTCAAGGAGCTGCTCGAGACCTACCGCGCCCAAGCCCAGGGACTGCAGGCCGGCGGGGGAGGCAAGTTCGGCGTCGACATGTTCGTGAACATCGTGCCCAGTAACCCGATCAAGGCCGCGGCGTCGCTCGACATGCTGGGGATCATCTTCTTTTCCCTGGTGTTCGGCGCCGCGCTCACGATGCTCCCCGAAGAGAAGACCAAGCCGATGCTGCGCGTGCTCGACGCCCTGGGCGAGGCGATCGTCAAGATCATCGACTTCGCCATGCGGCTCGCCCCGTACGGCGTGTTCGGGCTCATCTTCGTCGTGACGTCCCGCTTCGGATTCGCGCTGCTGCTAAAACTGGGGCTGTACGTCGCCGTCGTCCTCGTGGGGCTCTTCCTGCATGGCGCCATCTCGATCTCCGCGCTTGTCCGCGTATTCGGGGGGCTCTCGCCGCGCGTGTTCTACAGCCGGATCCGGGCCAGCATCATCACGGCGTTCTCCACCAGCTCGAGCAACGCCACGCTCCCGACCAACATCGCCGTCGCGGAAGAGGAGCTGAAGATCCCGCCCAAGATCGCCGGCTTCGTGCTGCCCCTCGGGTCGACGATGTGCATGAACGGGACCGCGCTGTTCGAGGGCGTGACCGTGCTCTTCCTCGCGCAGGTATTCGGCGTTCCCCTCACGTTACCCCAGCAGGTCGTCGTCATGATCCTCAGCGTGATCACGGCCGTCGGCGCTGCCGGTGTCCCTGGTGGATCCCTGCCGTTGTTGATGGGCGTGCTGGCCGCCGTGAACGTGGAGCCCCTGACGATTGCGATGATCATCGGTGTGGACCGCATCCTGGACATGGCTCGGACCACGATCAACGTCGTGGGAGACATGAGCGCGGCGGTCTACGTGGCGCGAACGGAAAGCGAGTGGGACCCGCGCTCTGTGAGCGCGGACGCTAAGCTAGCCGCCTAGTTCCGCCGCCAGTTTCAGGGCCCCCACTGCCGAATCAATCTTGTCGGGGACAAGGCGCGCCCGCTGGAGGGTGGCGGCGAGCCGCTCGCGGAACGCGGTCGTGAGGAGCGACTGCGGCAAGAGCAGGCCTCCGGCGATCGCCACCGCCACCGGCCCCGTTCCCGGGAAATGCCGAGCCAGAACCTCGACCAGCTCCACCAGCTCGCGGGCCGCATCGTCCACCGCCTGGCGCGCCACGCGCTCGCCTTCGCGCGCGGCATTGAGAACGTGGGGCGCGAGCGCCGCCATCTGCGCCGGAGTGGCGGTGGCCGTCCAGCGCACCAGCTCGTCGAAGTGCTGCAGGCCGAGCGCCCCCAGCAGCCGCGCGAGCAGGGTGGATCCGTCGCCCCGGCCGTCGTGCGAGCGGGCCGCGACGTCCAGCGCGCGCCGTCCCAGCCAATAGCCGCCGCCCTCGTCGCCCAGCTGCCACCCGTATCCGCCGGCGCGGTGCAGCTCGCCGGCGGGGTCACGCGCGTACGCGATCGATCCCGTACCGGCGTTGACGAGGATCCCGGGGCCGGCGCCGAACGCCGTGGCGAGAGCGACTTCGCCATCCGCGAGCACGCGTACGCGTCGGGCGACGCCCGCGTCGATCAACGCGGCCTCGAGCTCCGCCTGCTCTTTCGCACGTCCAGCGCCGGCGGCACCCACGACGGCTCGCTCCACCGGCAGGTCGAGGCCCGCCTGGGCCGCCGCGCGACGCGCCGTCTCGGCGAGCACCGTCGCGGACTTGGCCGCGCCGCCCGGCCGCATGGCGGCGCCCGGCCCTTCGGCCCGGCCAAGAATGTTCTTAGGTGAGCCGATCACCACCGTGGAGTGGGACCCTCCGGCGTCGGCACCGAGGTACACAGTAGTCGGGCGGACTGATGGACGGGCGGACGGTGAGGTCATGCGGCCTGGGCGTCCTCGCCGCCCGTCCGGCTGTCCGGCCGTCCCACCAATGAGGACAGCATCCCCACGGCCACTGTCACTCCCGTCCCCAGCGGCACGTACCACGGCCACGCCAGACCTGGGAGCAAGCGCCAGGGCACCCCAAGGACGATCGGCGTCATGGTGAGGACGCTCACGATGATCGCCACGATCACGTCGCGCTGGCGGGCGCGCGGCCACAGCCCGCCCAAGAGATACGTGCCGAGCAGGCCCCCATACGTGATCGACGCGATGCTGAGTGCCAACTGCACGACGGGGGTGTTCTGGTTCCGGAACGCCATGGCTCCCGCGACCAGCACGGCCGTCCACACTAGAGTCAGCCAGCGGCCCACCCACAGGAGGTGCGTCGGGTCGTGGCGTCCCGTGAGAGGCGCGTAGAAGTCCTGAGTCGAGGCAGAGGCGAGCGAGTTGACGGCCGAGGCGTGACTGCTCATGGCGGCGGCGAGGATGCCCGCGATCACGAGACCGGCGAGCCCGGGCGGGAGCTGGTTGATGGCGAAGGTGGGATAGATGGCGTCGCCACGCATCGCGGGACCCGGATCCGCGCCCGCGAGCCACAGACTGGTCCCTACCAGCAGGAAGAGCGCGAATTGCAGGATGATGAACACCCCGGAACCGACGAGGGCCCGCTGCGCGTCCCGGAGGCCCCGGGCGGCGAGCAGCCGCTGCACGATCAGGTGATCGGTGCCGTGGGACGCGCCGGCGAGTAGTGCGCCACCCAGGACCCCGCCCCAGAACGTGTAGAGAACCTTGAACGATGGCGTGAAGTCGAGCGTAACGAGCTTCCCGGCGCTCCAGGCCCGCGCGAACGAGCCGACGCCCCCCGCGAGATGGGTCGCCACGATCAGCGTCGCGAACCCACCCACGAGATATACCCCAAGCTGGATGACGTCCACCCACACGACGGCACGTAGGCCCCCGACCCAGGTGTAGATCACCGTGACGATGCCGATCGCCAGAATGCCGGCGGCGAGGTTCCAGTGCGTGATGATCGCGAGGGGAATGGCCGTGGCGAAGATCCGGACACAGTCGGCGAGCGCGCGCGTCACCAAGAACACGCCGGAGGCGGTCCGGCGCGCGGTCGTTCCGAAGCGCCGCTCCAACCGCTGATAGGCGGTATCCTGAGTCCCCTCGAAATAGCCCGGGAGCAGGAACGCGGCGACGCCGATCCGCCCGACCAGGTACCCGAACGACAGCTGCAGGAAGGTGAGGTCGCCGCGCGCCGCCAGGCCGGGGACGGAGATGATCGTCAGGGCCGACGTCTCGGTCGCCACGATCGAGAGCATGATGGCCCACCACGGGAGGCCGCGATGGCCGAGAAAGTAGTCGCTCGCATCCCGCTGGCGCCCGGACAGCACGAGCCCGAACACGATCACCGCGGCGCAGTAGGCCACGATGACGGCAATATCGAGTGGTCTCACCGGAGGTGGAGGGGGTCAACAAAAAGCCCGCGACGAGCGCGGGCTTGGAATGCCGACCAGAAGGGGGCCAACGGCCTTACACCGTGAAGGATGATCCGCAGCCGCAGCCGCCCGTGGCGTTCGGGTTCTCGAAGATGAACCCGGACTCCTGGAAGTTGCTCTTGTAGTTCAGCGTGACACCATTCAGGTACTGGGCGCTAAAGGCGTCGACGAAGCACCGCACGCCGCCGGTTTCGATGACGAGATCGTCCTCGGCCGGCTTGTCTTCGATGTTCAGGCTGTACTTGAAGCCCGAGCACCCGCCTGGGAGCACCGCGATGCGGAGCCCGGCGGTGTCGGGGGAGACCTTCTCTTCCGCCATGAACTTCCTCACCTCGACCGCCGCCTGCTCGGTCACCGTGAGGGTGATGGGACTCGTGCGTTGCGTCGTGGCCATTGCGATCCTCCAGTCACGTGCGAACTTAGACAGTTCCTGCGGGCAAGTCAACTCTCTGCCGCGAGGTTGCCGCCACTATGCGCCTAACGCTCGCCGACTGGGTGGTCGTCGCCCTGTACTTCCTGTTCAACGTCGCCGTCGGCCTGTACTACAAGAGTCGCGCCAGCCAGAACACGGCGGAGTTCTTTCTCTCCGGGAGAAACGTGCCGTGGTGGCTGGCGGGCACGTCGATGGTGGCGACCACGTTCGCCGCGGACACGCCCCTTGTCGTCACCGGTCTGGTCGCGCAGAACGGGATCGCGGGCAACTGGCTGTGGTGGAACCTGCTCGCGAGCGGGATGCTCACGGTGTTCTTCTACGCCCGCCTGTGGCGCCGCTCCGGCGTCATGACCGACATCGAGTTCGCGGAGATCCGCTACGCCGGCCCACCGGCCGCGTTCCTGCGGGGCTTCCGGGCCATCTACCTGGGCTTGCTCATCAACTGCATCATCCTCGGCTGGGTCAACCTCGCGATGGCGAAGATCCTGCAGCTGGTCTTCGGCGTGTCGAAGGGCGAGGCGCTGTGGATCGTCGTCGGCATGATCGCACTCACGTCCGCGATCTCGACGCTCTCCGGACTATGGGGCGTGCTGGTGACCGATCTGTTCCAGTTCGTGATCAAGATGGGCATGGTGATCGTGCTGGCCGTCGTCGCCGTGCAGGCGGTCGGGGGAATGGAGGCGATGCGGGTCAAGCTGGCGGCCATCGATCAGCTGCGCGGGGCCACGACCGGCGGTCAGGGATCCGTGCTGAGCTTCGTGCCCGACGTCGGCTCGGCGTGGATGCCGATGATCACCTTCTTCGTGTACATCGCCGTCAATTGGTGGGCCACCTGGTATCCGGGGGCCGAGCCCGGCGGGGGCGGCTACGTGGCGCAGCGGATGTTGAGCGCGAAAGACGAAAAGAACTCGTTGCTCGCCACGCTGTGGTTCAACATCGCGCACTATGCCATCCGGCCCTGGCCGTGGATCCTCGTCGCCCTCGCCTCGCTGATCTTGTTTCCCAACCTCAAGGACCCGGAGACCGGATACGTCCGGGTGATGATCGACTATCTGCCATCGTCTCTGCGCGGGCTCATGGTCGCGGCGTTCGCCGCGGCCTTCATGTCGACGATCGCCACCCAGCTGAACTGGGGTGCGAGCTATCTCGTGAACGATTTCTACCGCCGCTTCGTGCGGCGTGACGCCGCCGAGTCGCATTACGTCACGGCGTCCCGG
>DASQAM010000498.1:0-3044 GCA_035635735.1 Gemmatimonadales bacterium
GACTCCTGATTCTCCCCATCATCGGCGTCATCGATCCGCAGCGCGCGCGGCAGCTCACGGAGCAGCTGCTGCGCGCGATCCGCACCAACCGCGCCAAGGTGGTCGTGATCGACATTACCGGCGTGGCCGCGATGGACTCGAACGTCGCGAACCACCTCGTGCAGACGGTCGAGGCCTCGCGCCTGCTGGGCGCGACGGTCATCGTGACGGGCCTCTCGCCGGAGATCGCGCAGACGCTGGTGACGATCGGCGTGGACCTGAGCGAGATGGCGACGGTCGGCGACCTGCAGGGTGGCATCGAAGAGGCCGAGCGGCTGCTCGGCTACAAGGTGCTGCCGCTGGAAGAGGTCGCCCCGAAGGTGTGACCCTGCTGCCTACTCCGTCGACGGAGGACGCGTGGAAGTCCCGATCCTAAAGCAGGGCCACTATCTCATTGCGTCCATCCAGTCGGCGCTCACGGACGCCGACCTCTCGCAGCTGCGGGAGGCCTTGATCGAGCGCGTCGGGCGCTTCCGGGCCCGGGGCGTGATCGTCGACGTCACGGCGCTCGACGTGATGGACTCGTTTGCCGTCCGGACCCTGCGCGACATCGCGCACATGGCGCGGCTGCGCGGCGCCGAAACCGTGATCGTCGGGATTCAACCCGAGGTCGCGTTCGCCATGGTGCAGCTGGGGCTCACGCTCAAGGGCGTGTCCACTGCGCTGGACCTCGAGGAAGGACTGCTGTTCCTCGACCACCAGGCGCAGCTCCGCATCGAGCGCGGCACGGGACGGATCGACCGTGGGTGACGAGCTGCTGATCCCGATCGCCGCCGACACCGACGTCGTCACCGCCCGGCAACGCGGGCGGGACCTGGCGGCGGAGGCGGGGTTCTCGAGCGGGGACCAGACGGTGATCGCCGCCGCGATTTCCGAGATCGCGCGCAACATCCTCATGTACGCCAAGCGCGGCGAGGTCGCGCTCAGCGTGGTCGCCAACGGCGACCGCCAGGGCGTGGTAGTGGTCGCGCGGGACCAGGGCCCGGGCATTCGGGATGTCTCGCGCGCGCTGGAAGACGGCTATTCGACGTCCGGCGGCCTGGGACTGGGGCTCCCGGGCGCGCGACGCTTGATGGACGACTTCGACGTGAGCTCGAGCGTCGGCAAGGGCACCACTGTGACGATGAAAAAATGGCGACGCATGAATGCCTGAGGCGTCCGTGAGCCGCTCTGCGTTGATCGAGTGGGGAGTCGCTACACTCGCTCTCCCCGGAGAAGCCCAGTCGGGGGACCGGCACCTCGTCAAGCAGGTCGGGACCAGCGTGCTGGTGGCCGTCGTGGACGGACTCGGCCACGGCGCCGAGGCCGCGACCGCGGCGCAGGCCGCCGTGGCGGCGCTCGAGCGACATGCCACCGAATCGCCGGTGCCGCTCATCGAGCGCTGTCACCGGGCCCTCAAGGGGACCCGCGGCGCGGTGATGAGTGTAGCACTGATCGGCCGGCCCGACCGCTCGATGACCTGGCTCGGCGTCGGCAACGTCGAAGGCCTGCTGATCTATGGCGACGGCGCCGCGCAGTCGGGCTCGCCGCGGATGAGTTTGGTTACGCGCGGTGGCATCGTGGGATCCGAGCTGCCGCGGCTCCACCCGGTCGTCCTCCCGGTCGCTTCCGGCGATACGCTCATCTTCGCGACGGACGGCATCCGGGAGGGATTCGCCGACGGGCTGTCGCCCGACGCGGCGCCGCAACACCTCGCCGATCAGATCCTGGCTCGTCACGGTAAGGGCACGGATGATGCTCTCGTGCTCGTCGCCCGGTATCTGGGCGGCGCCGGAACGAGGGGATGACGTCACCGGTTCACATGGCGCACTCGCTCCCGTCCGCACCGCCGAGCAAGGAGGCGTTGGCGCTCTTGCGGATTCTCGTGGTCGCCGGCGAGGGCGGCAGCGCCGGCGGTCTGCTGCAGAACCTGCGGCAATGGGCCGATGACGGCCGGCTGACCATCGACACGGCGCCGGACCTGCCGCGCGCGGTGCGGCAGCTCGCGGGCCAGCGGTGGGACGTAGTGCTCGCGGTGCTGGGCGAGCGCCCGGACGACGATCTGGCCTGGTGGGTCGACACGTTGCGAGGTGCGACGGGCAGCCCGCGCCTTATCGCCGTCGCGCCGGCGCCGTCCATGGGTCTGGTGCTGCGAGCGGAGAAGGCGGGCGTACTCGACCTCCTGTCCCTACCGCTGCGAC
The DNA here is from genome assembly GCA_035635735.1 of Gemmatimonadales bacterium. Lineage (GTDB taxonomy): Bacteria > Gemmatimonadota > Gemmatimonadetes > Gemmatimonadales > GWC2-71-9 > AG41. Next base: position 2,220 of record DASQAM010000498.1, read on the forward strand.
GCGAGGAGCTGGTACGCGCGCTCGAGCGGGTTCGCTCGGTGGCCGGCGAGACCGCGGTCCCGCTGCCGGTCGTCCGGCCGCACGCCGTCGGCCCCTACGCATTGGTGGGCCAGAGCGCGGCCATGCTCGACGTGTACAAACTGCTGGCGCGGGTCGCGGCGAGCTCGGCCACAGTGCTCATCCAGGGGGAATCCGGCACGGGCAAGGAAGTCGTCGCCCGGGCCATCCACGTGAACGGCCCGCACGCCTCGGGCGCCTTTGTCGCGGTGAATTGCGCCGCGATCCCCGAAAACCTGCTCGAGAGCGAACTGTTCGGCCACGAAAAGGGCGCGTTCACGGGCGCCGTCACGCGTAAGATCGGTCGCTTCGAGCAGGCGGGAAACGGCACCCTGTTCCTCGACGAGATCGCGGACATGAGCCTCGCGCTGCAGGCGAAGATCCTGCGCGCCGTGCAGGAGCGCGAGATCGAGCGGGTGGGAGGCGGCGAGACCATCCCCGTCGACGTCCGCCTCATCGCGGCCACCAATCGCGATCTCAAGGACGCGATCAAGCAGGGGCGGTTCCGCGAGGACCTGTACTACCGCCTCGCGGTGGTCACCATCCGGCTCCCCACGCTGGTGGAGCGGGGCGACGATCTGGTGCTGCTCACCGCCTACTACGTCCGCCATTTCGCCGAACGCTACCGCAAGAAGATCCACGCGATCTCGGACCGGGTGCTCGAGCTGCTGCGCGCCCACGCCTGGGTGGGCAACGTGCGCGAGCTGCGCAACGTGATCGAGCGGGCCGTCATCGTGACGACCGACGACACGCTGCGGGCCGACCACC
>DASQAM010000499.1:0-7071 GCA_035635735.1 Gemmatimonadales bacterium
GACCTCGAAGCGCTGCGCGGGCACTGGGAGCTCGACCGCCTCACGGTGATCGGCTACTCGTGGGGGGGCTTGCTCGCCCTGCTGTACGCGCTCGAGCATCCCGACCGGATCGCCCGACTCGCGCTCGTCTCCTCGGCGCCCCTGACGGCCGCGTGGCGCGACGAATTCGAGCGCCGCTTCGCGGCCCGCATGGCCCAGTCGTGGATCGCGCGCAGCCGCGCCGACCTCGTAGCGTCCGGCCTGTCCCGGACCGATCCCGAAAAGTATCGCCGCATTGCGTTCGCGCTATCCGTCGCCGGCTATTTTCGCGACCCGAGCCGCGCGAGAGAAATGACCCCGTTTCGCGTTACCGAGCGCACTCGGCAGGCGGTGTGGGAGAGTCTGGGGACCTACGACCTCCGCCCGCGGATCCGGCAGACCTTCCCGAACGGGACCGCTCCCCGCGCCCTGCTCCTGCACGGCATCTACGACCCCATGCCCCTCGAGGCGGCGCGTGAGACCGCGGCGCTCCTCTCGACGGGGGTGATCGAGCTGGCCACAGGGCATGCGCCGCATGTGGAGGCGACGGAGCAGTTCGAACGGGTGCTGGACGGGTTCCTGCCTCACCATTGAGCGGTTAGGTTGATCGAACCCGCATGGACAAACAAGCCGTCCGCAGCACGCTCGACCAGCTCGCCGCGTTCCTCGAGCTCAAAAGGGAGGACGCGGCTCGCGTCCGCGCGGTGCGGCACGTCGCCCGATCGGAGCTCCTCGCCACAGGCCGCTCCAGCGCGCTCGACGAGCTGCGGGAGCAGGTGCCGCCGGGCCTCGCGGAGATGCTGCGGATCCCCGGCCTCGGGGCCGCCAAGGTGCGCCGCATCCACGAGTCGCTCGCGATCGACTCGCTCGCCGAGCTCGAGGCGGCCGCGGGCGACGGTCGGCTGGCGGCGCTACCCCGCTTCGGCGCCAAGACCGCGGAGAACGTGCGCCGCGGCATCGCCTCCCTGCGCCAGGCGAGCGGCCCGCGGCTGTTCCACCACGCGCAGGACGAAATCGAAGCGGTGCGGCGCGCGCTCGCCGGCCTCGAGGGGGGTGGCGTGCTGCGGGTCGAGATCGCCGGCGCCGTGCGGCGCCGCTGCGATGTGATCGAAGCGCTGGACCTGGTCGCCGTGCACGAGGGGCAGGCCGCGCGCGACACGCTGGTCCGAGGGCTGGGCCGGGCGCCCGGCGTCACCGAGATCGCAGGTCGTGACGGGAGGGTGACACTGCGCTTCGCGTCCGGGACGGTCGTGGACGTCCTCCTCACCACGCCCGAGCGATTCGGGCTCGACTGGATCCGGGCGACCGGCTCGCCAGCCCACGTCGCGGCGCTCGAGACCCGTGCCCGCTCCATGGACGTGTCACTCTCCGCCGCATTTTCCGACGAGCCGGCGCTGTATCGCGCCCTCGGCCTCGCGTGGGTGCCGCCCGAGCTGCGCGAGGGGAACGGCGAGCTCGATGCAGCGGCGAACGGTGAGCTGCCGAGCCTGGTCGAGCAAGGCGATCTGCGCGGCTTCCTGCACTGCCACTCGAACTACTCGGACGGCACGGTGACGATCGCCGATTGGGCGGCGGCGTGCCGCGCCGCAGGCTACGCGTGGGTGGGCATCACCGATCACTCGAAGTCGTCGGCGTATGCGGGCGGGCTCGCGACCGAGGACGTGGCCCAGCAGCACCACGAGATCGATCAGGTGAACGCCAGCGTCTCCGGAGTGCGCGTCCTCAAGGGCGTGGAAGCCGACATCCTGGCGGACGGCACGATCGACTACGGACCAGACGTACTCGACCGGTTCGATTTCGTGATCGGCTCGATCCACTCGCGCTTCGGGATGTCCGAGGACCAGATGACGCGGCGGGTGCTCACGGCCATGGACGATCCCCATCTCGCCGTCCTCGGTCATCCCACCGGCCGGCTGCTGTTGCAGCGCGAGCCGTACGCGATCGACCTGGAGCAGGTGCTCGCCAAAGCCGCTGCGCGCGGCATCGCGGTGGAGGTGAACGCGGATCCGCATCGTCTCGACCTCGATTGGCGCATGGTGCGGCGGGCGCGCGAGCTGGGCGTCACCTGCTCGATCGGCGCGGACGCCCATTCGACCAGCGGCATGGCCAACGTCGCCGTCGGCCTGGGGATCGCCCGCAAGGGCTGGCTCGAGCCCGACCAGGTCCTGAACACTCGCGATGCCGAGGCGTTTCTCGCGTTCGCGCGGGCACGCCTCGTCGCGGCGCGCTGATGCCCACGAAGACAAAAGCCCCACCGAGCAGACGCTCGAGCCACGAGACGGAGGCCGAGCGGCGGGCGCGGGTCCACAAGATCATTACGCGGCTCCAGAAGGCCTATCCTGACGCGACCTGCGCGCTGCAGCACACGAGCGCGCTCGAGCTGCTCGTCGCGACGATTCTCTCCGCCCAGTCGACCGATGCGCGAGTCAACATGGTCACCCCGGCGTTGTTCGCGAAGTACAAGACGGCGCAGGACTATGCCGGCACCGACCCGAAGGTCCTGGAGCAGGAGATCCACAGCACGGGGTTCTTCCGCAACAAGACCAAATCCATCATCGGGATGGCGCAGGCGCTGATCGAGCGCCATGGCGGCACGGTACCGGACACCATGGAGCAGCTGGTCCAGCTCCCCGGTGTGGGCCGCAAAACCGCGAACGTCGTGCTCGGCACCTGGTTCGGGAAGAACGAAGGCATCGTGGTCGATACCCACGTTCAGCGGCTCGCGACGCTGCTCGGCCTGACGACACAGAAGGACCCGGTAAGGATCGAACGGGACCTGATGACGCTCGTGCCGCGTGACAAGTGGACCTGGTTCTCGCATACGCTGATCCGGCACGGGCGTCGCGTGTGCATCGCGCGGCGGCCGAAATGCGAGATCTGTGTTATTAACCGGTACTGTCCGAGCTCGCGAGTATGAGCCCGCGTCCCGTCATCCCCGGGCTGGCGCCCGGGGTTACCGGAACAGGACCATGACCACACTTCCCCCGGTTGATCGAGGTCAGCTCGTCGCCACCCGGCGCGACCTGCACCAGCACCCCGAGCTGGGCTTCGAGGAGCGGCGCACGAGCGGGTTGGTCGCGGAGCGGCTCCAACGGCTCGGCTATACGGTACGGACCGGCGTCGGTAAGACGGGCGTGGTCGGCCTGCGCGACGGCGCGTCGGACAGCAAGGCCCGCTGCGTGCTGATCCGCGCCGACATGGACGCGCTCCCGGTCGAAGAAGCGAACGACGTCCCCTACCGCTCGCAGCACGCGGGCAAGATGCACGCCTGCGGCCACGATGGGCACGTCGCCATCGGGCTCGAGGTGGCGCGCCGGCTGCACGCGGCGTTTCTCCCGGGCAGCGTGAAGCTAGCGTTCCAGCCGGCCGAGGAGATCTCGAGCGGTGCCGAGGCGATGATTCGGGACGGGGTCCTGGACGCCCCCACGGTGGATGCGGCGTTCGGCATCCATCTCTGGAATGACCTCCCGGCAGGCACTATCGCGCTCATGCCCGGCCCAGTCATGGCCTCCGTGGACGAGTTCGAGATCGCGATCGTGGGGCGCGGCGGTCACGCGGCCGCCCCGCACCAGGCGATCGATCCCGTGTTGATTGCGGCACACGTCGTCACCGCCCTCCAGAGCCTCGTCTCGCGCCGGCGCAATCCCTTCGAGGAGGGTGTCGTCTCGGTCACGCAGATGCACGCGGGCCACGCGTTCAACGTCATCCCGGGCCGCGCCGATCTGCGGGGCACGGTGCGAACATTCGGCGGGAAGTTCTACGACGAAGCGCCGCAACTCATCGAGGACACGGCGCGCGGGATCGCTCGCGCGTTCGGCGCCGACGCCGAGGTGCGGTATCGGCGGCTGTCGAAACCTCTGGTCAACGACGCTAAGATGACCTCGTTAATGACGGGCGTCGCGCAGGATGTCGTGGGGCAAGACCGGGTGATCGACGGCGTCCGCACCATGGGCGGAGAAGACATGTCGTACTTTCTCGCGAGAGTCCCGGGCGCCTTCGCGTTCGTCGGCTCGGCACCACCCGGGAAGAAAGGCTCGCCGCACCACAGCCCGACGTTCGACATCGACGAGGAGAGCCTCGTGATCGGGGCGGAGTTGATGAGCCGAACGGTGGTGAAGTACCTCGAGACACCGGGCTGAGGCGGCCCGTTTGCGTCGCGATTCGCGGCGCCGTATGTTGGCCCGATGCGACCCGTTTTGTTCTGGGTCTGGTCCTACCCCATTTCCACCCACGACTTCTTCGTCCTGCTGGGCGTCCTGGCCGGTGTCGTCCTGGTGTTCCATGAGGCGCGGCGCCGCGACATGCTGGATGACCGCCTCCTCCTGATCCTGGCCGGCAGCCTGGTGTGCGGCGCTGCGGCCGCGCGGCTGAGCGCGCTGTGGCGCTACGCGGCGGTGGCGCCCGATCCCTCGGTCGTCGAGTTCGTCACCCGCGGCGGCCGCAGCATCCTCGGGGGACTCGCCGGCGCGTACGCCGGGGCACTCGTGACCAAGCGGCTGATCGGGTACCCCCGGCCGACCGGCGACGTCTTCGCACCGGCGGTGGCGCTCGCCATGGCGATCGGCCGGTGGGGCTGTTTTTTCACCGAGCTTCCCGGGACGCCGACCACGCTGCCCTGGGCCGTGCGCCTCGATGGCGTGCCGCGTCATCCGTCGTTCCTTTACGAGAGCGCGTTCCAGGGCGCGATGTTCTGCTGGCTGTGGTGGTGGGGCCGCCCGCACGTGCGCGTGCCCGGCGATCTGTTCAAGATGTACCTCCTCGCCTACGCCATCTTCCGTTTCCTGGTCGAGTTCGTGCGCGGTAACGATGTGGTGTGGGCGGGACTCACGCGCCCGCAGCTGTTCCTCATCCCGGCGACAGCGGCGCTCGCGGTCTATTTCGCTACTCGACGGGTCCGAGGTGACCGCGCCGCCCTCGCATTCCACGCGGGCCAGCCGTGACCGCGCCGCGATGACTACTGGAACGGGCGGCCTCGGCCCCCCGGACTCCTCCAGTCCCCCCAGCCAGCGCCCGGTGTACGCCGTGTTGGCGTTCCTGGGCGGTGTGTTGGGGTTCTGGATGCTCGATATCTTCGTGGCCCTCTTGGGCGCCGGGATCGTGGGGAAGGCATCGCTTGCGACGGGGGCCTTCTTCGCGGTGGTCGTAAGCGCCCTCGTGGTCGTACTGTATCGCAACGGGCAGCGAAGCTTCGCCGCTGGATTTGCGGTAGCCTACGCCTGCTTGTCGATCCTGTCAGCCGGCTTGTGCACGTTTTGGCGATAACGATGCCTGTCCGCACCGATCGCATCATGCGCTACGTTGTGGCCTTCTGCCCCGAGTGCCATCGCGAAGCCCCCGACCGCCCGCTCGCCGAGGTGGAGCGCTTGAGCGGCTACCTCTCCGAGGAGAACGGCAAGGTCTGGCTCGTGCGTGGCTGCCCCCGACATGGGAAGATCGTCACGTTGTACGACGAGTCGCCCGAGATTCTGCGTTACCTCGAGGAGTGGACCGCGCCGACCAAGTTGCACACGCCGGACACGCCCGGAAACTTCGATCCGGTTCCCGCCGCCTACCTCCGCGGGCTCGGCGAGATGCAGACGCAACACACCTGCATCCTGCTGGAGGAGATCACCGAACAGTGCAACCTGCGCTGTCCCACCTGCTTTGCCGACTCGTCGCCACAGCTCACGGGCATCGCTTCCATGGACCGCGTGCTCGAGAACATCGACCGGAGGCTCGAGCGGGAGCGCGGGCGGCTCGACGTCCTGATGATCTCGGGCGGTGAGCCGACGGTGCATCCCCAGCTGCTCCCGCTGCTCGAGCGGGTGATGGAGCGGGACATCGTCCGGATTCTCATCAACACGAACGGCATCCAGATCTCCCGCTCGGACGAGCTGCTGGAGTTCCTGGAACGGCACAGCCACCGGGTCGAGGTCTACCTCCAGTTCGACGGCTTCAAGCCGGAGACCCATCGGCATCACCGGAACGCCGATCTACGACAGATCAAGCAGCAGGCGGTCGAGCGGTTGAGCGCGGCCGGGGTCTTCACGACCCTGACCATGACCGCTGCCTTGGGCGTGAACGATGACGAGATCGGCGCCGTCCTCGAGTACGGCCTCGATACGCCGTTCGTCGGCGGAATCTCGATCCAGCCACAATTCTCCTCCGGCCGCTCGGCCGCGATCGACCCGCGCGACCGGCTCACCCACACCGGCGTGCTCATGCGCCTCGGCCCCCAGACGAACGGGCGGGTTACCTGGCGTGACCTGACCGCGCTGCCGTGCTCCCATCCGCACTGCTGCAGCGTGGGCTACATGCTGCAGACGGATAGCGGCGCCTGGCGCTCGCTCGTCGCCATCGTCGGGCACGACCGGCTGAAGCAGCACCTGGAGCTGGTCAGCAACCGCATCGCCGACCACGAGATCCCGGCGCAGCTCCGCGAGCTGGTCAAGCAGTCCTTCCTCGGATTGCTCAGCGAGCAGAGCTCGCTCACGCACCCGACGATCTCGGAGCTGTTCCGTAACATCTGCGAGAACTGCGACCTGGGCCTCGCTACCCTGCTGCGGCTCGCGCGGGACGCGCTGCTCGGCCAGCGCGACCGGATGCGCCGTTTCTTCGCTGAGCGGATCAAGCGGATCACCATCAAGCCGTTCATGGATCTGGACACCATGTTGGAGGAGCGCCTGGTGCAGTGCTGCGTGCACGTCGGCACGGAGAGCGACGCCCAGCACCAGTGCGCGCCGTTCTGCGCCGTGCAGGCTTGGCCCGCGTTGTCGCGCATGAAGCTGGGTGTGAGATCCGGGGCACTGGCCACGTGACCTCGGTGTCGCCGCCCGGCGCCTTCGACCCCGTCCGGTTCTGCGCCCTCACGACCGTGGCGTTGCTCGCGTGGCTCGTCACGCCTCCCCTGGTCGTCACCGTGATGGCGGGGCTGGGCCTGTGGGCGTACGCCCGGGCGCGGCGGCAAGGACTCACCCGGAGCCGCTGCGTCCTGGGCGACACGCGCCTCGTGATGGGGTACCTCGGCCTCGCGTTCCTGCTCGGCCTCGCGCTGACGGTGCGCGGCCTGCTGCG
>DASQAM010000500.1:0-1943 GCA_035635735.1 Gemmatimonadales bacterium
CAGCGACGCGGGCTGGCGCACCGAGCCGCCGGTCTCCGAGCCGAGCGCGGCGGGCACCGCGCCCGCGGCGACCAGCGCCGCCGAGCCACCGGATGAGCCGCCTGGCACCCGCGTTTTGTCGAACGGGTGGAACGAGCGGCCGTATGCCGAGTGCTCCGTAGACGACCCCATGCCGAACTCGTCGCAGTTCGTCTTGCCGGCGATCAGCGCGCCCGCCGCTTTCAGCTTCGCCACCGCGGTCGCTTCGTACGGCGAGCGGTAGCCCTCGAGGATCTTTGAGCCGCAGCTCGTTGTGAACTCGAGCGTGCAAATGTTGTCCTTTATCGCCACCGGCATGCCGTACAAGACGCCCGATGGATGCGCCGCCGACGCCTGCGCGACGAGCGATTTCCGGAGCTCTTTGATCGGCGTGAGGCAAGCATTCAGCCGCTTGACTTTGACGATGCGGTCGGCCGCGGCCTTGGCGCTTGCCAGCGCTTCGCTGGGATCGCTCACGCTCCGGCGTCCTCGAACTGCCCGAGCTTGGGCACCAGGAAGAAGCCGTCTCGGAAGGCAGGGGCGAGCTCGGCCGGTCCGAACGCGAGGGGCCAGGGCTTCACTTCGTCGGCGCGGAACCGCACCGCATCCGGGCCCGGCACGAACGGCTTCACGGCCTCACTGGCCGGTACCGCGTTGATCTGGGCGACGTACTCGAGGATCCGGGACATTTGCTCAGCCAGGAGCGGCAGCGCTGCGTCGCTGACGTCGAGCTCCGCGAGCCGCGCGATCCTCCGGACTTCGTCATGCGTGACGCTCATGCGCTCTCCCACTCGCGCTCGAGCCCGGCGTAGGCCACGAGTAGCTGCTTGGTCCCGATCTCCCGATCGTCGAAGTCCACGGTGACCTTGAGCTCGCGGCCGGAGCCCGACACCGCGCGCACCACCCCGCCCCCGAACTTGCGGTGTCGCACCCGCTCACCGGTCGCGTAGCGCGGCGCGTCCTGCGACGCCTCGACCTCCCAATCCAGCTCCGCCGGCGCCGGGCGCTGCACCCGACCACCGCGCCCCGCGCCGCGCATGCCGCGCGCGCCGCGGTCCCACAGCGGCGTCGTGCTCCGCTCTTCGAGCGCGCCGGACGGCAAGGCTTCGAGGAAGCGCGATGGCTCCGACAGCTCGAGGCGCCCGGTGCGGTAGCGTGTGCGCGCCCATGAGAGATACAATTTTTCGCGCGCGCGCGTGAGTCCCACGTAGCACAGCCGTCGCTCCTCCTCGAGGCCCCCCGGCTCGCTCGCCGATCGCGCCAATGGGAACAGACCATCCTCGAGCCCGGCGAGCGTCACGACCGGCCATTCGAGCCCCTTCGCCATGTGCACCGTCATCAACGTGACTCCGGTCGGATCGCCTGTGCTCTGGTCGGCCGAGGCCACGAGGGCGGCTTGCGTGAGATAGCGCTCGATGAGTGACGCCGCCGCTACCGTTCCCCCTTCCCCGGCTTCACCCCCGGCTTCATCGCCGTCGTCCTCCGCCGTCTCCGCCCACGCCGCCGCCCCGGCGATCAGCTCCTGCACGTTCTCGGCCCGCTCGACGCCCTCGGGACCCTCGTCCGCCAGGTACTGCGCGTAGCCCACCGCTGCCACCACCTGTTCCAGCGCCGTGGCGGGATCGGCCTGGCCATGCCTGGCCCGCAGATCGTCGATCAGCGCGGCCACGCCCGCGAACGCCGCCCGCGCAGTGGGGCGCAGGTCGGGAATCCGCTCGGCCGCCCGGGCGGTTTCGAGCAGCGGCTTCCCCCACTGCGTCGCCGAGCGCACGAGCGGGGTGAAGGACGCGTCGCCGATCCCCCGCCGCGGCACATTCACGATGCGGGCGAACGCCTCGTCGTCCGCGGGATTGGCAATGAGTCGGAGGTACGCGAGCACGTCCTTCACTTCGCGGCGCTCGTAGAAGCTCACGGCGCCGACCAGA
>DASQAM010000501.1:0-2942 GCA_035635735.1 Gemmatimonadales bacterium
CGTGCCGGCGAGTCCACCCCTGCTCGCGCCGGTGCTGACGGTGATTCCGCTCCAGCTCTTGGCGTATCACATCGCCGTCTTGCGCGGCTGCGACGTGGATCGGCCGCGCAACCTGGCGAAAAGCGTGACGGTGGAATGACATCATGATCGAGAAACTGGTTGTGCGCCTGTTGGCGCTGCTGCTCGTCGCCGGCCCGCTCGCGGGTCAGACGGCCCAGGGGCCTCCGCAAGGCGGGTTCGAAGTGGGCGACCAGATCCTGCTCGAGGTGGAGGGGGATACCCAATTCACCCACGCGTTCAGCGTGGGGCCGGGTCCCGCGCTGACGCTGCCCGTGATCGGCGCGATTCCGCTCGCCAGCGTGCGGCGTGCCGACGTGGAGACCTATCTCACTCAGCAGCTCGGGCGCTACGTGAAGAACCCGGTGGTCCACGCCAAGGTGCTGGTGCGCTTGGGCGTGCTCGGCGAGGTGGAGCATCCCGGGTTCTACACCGTCTTCTCCGGCGCCGTGGTCTCCGACGCATTGATGGCGGCGGGTGGGCCGACTAAAGATGCGAACTTCACGGGCGCCCGCATCGAGCGCGACGGCAAGGGGATCTTCGTGGGGAACGGCTTCCAGGACGCGTTTACACGCGGCCTGACGATCGAGGGAATGGGGCTCCGCACGGGCGACCGCATTGTGGTGCCACGTCGCAACGATACCGAGCGCACCGTCCGGATGGTGGGGATCCTGGTGTCGATCCCGATCGCGGTCCTGGGCATCAGGCAACTGGTCCGGTAAGCCGATGCGAGTGCTCTCCGTCGTCGGCGCCCGCCCGAACTTCATGAAGCTCGCCCCCGTGGACCGCGAGCTGGTGAAGCGCGGGGTCGAGCATGTGATCGTCCACACCGGCCAGCACTACGACCCGGGGATGTCGGACGCCTTTTTCGAGCAGTTGTGGATTCCGGCGCCAGACCACGACCTCGGCGTCGGGTCGGGGTCGCACGCCCAGCAGACGGCGGCTGTGATGCAGCGGCTCGAGCCGGTGATCGTCGAGCTCCATCCCGACCTCGTCCTGACGTACGGCGACGTGAACTCCACCGTCGCCGCCGCGCTCGTCGCCGCCAAGCTCCAGGTGCGGGTCGGTCACGTCGAGGCCGGCCTCCGCAGCCGCGACTGGACTATGCCCGAAGAAATCAACCGCGTCGTCACGGACCGGCTGTCGGATCTGCTGTTCCTGCCGTCGCGCGACGCCGCCGAGAACCTCGAGGCCGAGGGCATCCCCGGCGACCGCATGCATTTCGTCGGCAACGTGATGATCGACACGCTGTGTTGGGCCCTGCCGCAGGCGTTGGCGGTGGATGCGCCCGCGCGGTTCGACGTGCAGGGACAACCCTACGCGGTGGTGACGCTACATCGACCGGCCAACGTAGACGACCCCACCGTATTGCGCGAGCTGCTCGAAGCGCTGACCCGCTTCGGGGACCAGGTTCCCGTCCTGTTCCCGGTGCACCCGCGCACGCGAGCGCGTATCGAGAACCTGCGGCGGCGGCCGGCCACGGACCGGGGACTGCGGCTGCTCGAGCCGCTCGGGTATCTGGACATGCTCAGCCTGGTCGCCAAGGCCGGCCTCGTCGTCACCGACTCGGGCGGACTGCAGGAGGAGACCTCGTTCCTCGGGGTGCCCTGCCTCACGGTACGACCGAATACCGAGCGCCCCATCACGTGCACGCACGGCACGAACCGTCTGGTGCAGGCGCAGCGCGACGCGATCCTCGCCGCGGCGGAACGCGGACTCGCGCGGCGCTCACCAGCCCGACCGGTGATCGAGCGCTGGGACGGCCGGGCCGCCGAGCGGATCGCACGAGTGGTGTGCGACGGGGAGCGGTTCGACGTGGACGGTGGGGTAGTGGCGCAGCCCCGCGAGCCGCGCCGGGCGGTCGCCATCCCGCAACCGCTGGGCGCCGAATGACGCGGCATCCGGCGAACGACATGTTGGAGCGTGCGTAACCGAGGAGGTGTGCGAATGACCGATGCAGCGACCAGCGGGGAGCGGACCGCACGCCGCTCCCCGCGGCGCTCCGCGGCATGTTGCGCCACCGCGACCCCAGGCGGCGCGGGTGTCGCGCGCCTGTTCCGGCGCACGCGCGACGGAAGTACGCCGCACGCGTGAGGTCCCCGCCGCGCTGCAGTAGGGCAACAGCGCGCGCATCTCTCGATTTCCCAAGCGATTCTCGAAGCTCGGCGAGTGGCACCCGTCTTGCCATCGCGCCTCCCACAGCAGTTCTCCTGATGACTCTGCGAGGGAGGCGAAGCATGTATAGACAGATCACGCGTAGTCTTGTCCCGGGTCTCGCAGCGGCCGCGCTGTTCGCGTGGGGCTGCGACCGGGCCGGTACCCCGGCGAGTCTGAAGACGCCGCGCCCGTCGTTCTGGTTCGGGTGCTCCGCCTCTCAGAAATTCACCGGCGGCGGCCGCATCGACGATCCGAACCCCGAGGTTGGAAAGACCACGTTCGGTTTCAACGTCCAGGCGCAAGACTTCTGCAGCACGGACGGCGAGATCAAAGGGCAACTGCAGGTGGTGAGCCACCCGTCGCGGACCTTGGTGCACAGCACGTCCATCCAGACCTTCGCCTCGTACGCGAACCCGAATTTCCTGGGCGGGCAGTGCGCCGAGTTCTCGGGCACCGCCCGTGTCAAGGGCAGCACCGGCTCGTGGGATTACAACCACACCTTCTCTGTGAAGACGTGCGACAATGGCGAGCCCGGAAGCAGCCCCGGCCGAGGGCCTGACACCTTCGGTGTGAGCGTCACCGGGGTCGGCAGCACGACCGGCGACCAACCGCTGACCGGCGGCAACATCCAGGCACATAAGACACACTAGGACAGAAAGGATGGGCCGAACCATGAGACGTTCGACAATTCAACCGGTGCAGGTCTTCGCGGCGCTGTCTTTTCTGAT
>DASQAM010000502.1:0-1883 GCA_035635735.1 Gemmatimonadales bacterium
CGCACGCTGCGACCTGCCGCGTCGGGCGGCAAGCCCAAACGCAGTCCCAAGGAGCTGTACGACCTGCTGCCGTCGGACCACCGCATGAGCTACGATGTCCGCGCGGTGCTCGAGTGCCTGCTCGACGCGGGAAAGCTGGACGAGTTCCAACCCGATCGCGCACCCGAGATGATCTGCGGTCACGGCGCGATCGAAGGCCGCACGGTCGCGCTGATCGCCAACTCGCGCGGGGTCATCAAGGGCCGCAAGGGGGGAGGAGAGACTGGGGCCCCGAAGATCGGCGGAATCATCTACACCGAGAGCGCCGAGAAGGTAGCCTACTTCATCGAGAACGCCGACCGCGAACGCATCCCCCTTCTGTTCGTGCAGGACGTGTCGGGGTTCATGGTGGGCACCGACGCGGAGCACTCCGGGATCATCCGTGCGGGAGCGCGCTTCGTGGAGGCGATGGCCACCGCGACGGTGCCCAAGCTCGTGCTCACGGTGAACCATGCCTCGGGCGCGGGCTACTACGCGATGGCGGGGCAGGGCTTCGATCCCGACTTCATCGTGTCGTGGCCGACTGGGCGGATGGGCGTCATGGAAGGTGAGTCGGCGATCCAAGCGGTGTTCGGCAATGACGTGGCGAAGCCCGAAAACGCGCCCGCGGTCGACGCGATGCGCGCGGACTACGAGCATCAGCTCGACGCCAGATTCGCCGCCGCGCGCGGGTTCGTGGACGCGATCGTCCTGCCAGACGAAACGCGTGAGATGCTCGCGTTTCTCCTCGAGACGACGGGCGAATTCACGGGCCCACACATCGGAGGCTTCGTGCTGGCGAGTCAACCATGAGATCACGCGGCATCCCGCTCCTGCTCGTCGCGCTCACCGCCCGATGCGGTGGCTCCGCCCCGCCGCCGGCCACGCGACCCACGCCGGCCGCGACCTCACCACCGCCGGCGTCCCAAGCCCCGCCGACGGCTACGGGCGTCGCGACCAGGCTGCCCATTCTGCCGCCGGCGCGTGCGCTGCTGGTCGGCCTCATGCCCCTGCAGAGCGCCGGGGTAAACGACTTCCGCGCCAAGCATCCCACGTACGACGGGCGCGGCGTTGTGATCGGCATTCTCGACACCGGCGTGGACCCGGGCGTGAACGGCCTGATCGTCACCAGCACCGGCGCCCCCAAGCTCCTCGATGTGCGGGACTTCTCCGGGGAGGGCGTGGTGCGGCTCACGCCCGTCACGCCGACGGGGGACGGCACCGTCTCGATCGCCGGCCGGGCGCTCTCCGGCGCCGGGCGGATCGGGCGGCTCACGACGGCGACTACCTGGTACGCGGGCGTCCTGGCCGAGCGCCCGCTCGGCAAGGTGCCCGGCGCCGATCTGAACGGTGACGGGACCAACAACGATGCCTTTCCCGTGATCGTAGTGAAAGCGACTGACGGCTGGGTCGCGTTCATCGACACGAACCTCGACGGCTCGTTCGAAGACGAGATGCCGCTGCACGACTACCGCCAGGGCCGGGAAACGATCGCGCTCGGCACGAAGCCGATCACGTTGGCCGCCAACTTCGGCGAAACGAGCGGCGTCCCCACGCTCGCCTTCGTGTTCGACAACAACGCGCACGGCACGCATGTCGCGGGGATCGCCGCGGGGCACACCCTGTTCAACGTCGCGGGCTTCGACGGCGTCGCACCGGGCGCGCAGCTGCTCGGGCTGAAGATCGCGAACGACGCGCGTGGCGGCATCTCGATGACCGGCAGCATCCAGCACGCGATGGAGTACGCCGCCCGCTACGCGGAGCAGCGCCACCTGCCGCTCGTGCTGAACCTGAGCTGGGGCATCGGCAACGAGCCCGGCGAGCGTGCCGTCATCGACTCGATCGTCGATGCGTTTCTCGTCGCC
>DASQAM010000503.1:0-4044 GCA_035635735.1 Gemmatimonadales bacterium
CGGCGGACTCTCGCCGGTGACCGCGTCGCCATCTACAATCTCGCCGGGGTGATGCATCTGGACCGGGGCACAGGCAGCGATGTCGTGGTCGAGCTCACGCGCGGCGGCCGTGACGCGGGCAAACTCCAAATCGCGACCGGACCGATCCGCGGGCGTGAAACGCTGCGCATCATCTATCCGGACGACGAGATCGTCTACCGCGAGCTGGGCCACGGCTCCAACACCACCCTGCGCGTACGGGACGACGGTACGTTCAACGACCGCGACGACCGAGGGGGGCGTTGGTCCGACGAGGGTCGGCGCGTCCGCATCGCGGCGTCGGGCGGCGGGCTCGAGGCGCACGCCGACGCACGGATCGCGATCCCGGCGGGCAAACGAGTCGAACTGTACTTGGCCGTGGGGCAGGCGTTCGCGTCCAACGTGGACGGCGACCTGCGCATCGACGTCGCGGCCGCGAATGTGACCGTCGACCACGCGAAGGGATCACTCCTGGTCGACACCGGCTCGGGGGACGTGCGCCTGAGCGATGCCGAGGGTGAGGTGAGCCTCGATACGGGCTCGGGCAGCTTGACGGTGAGCGCGGTGAGCGGGCCAGAGGTCAGGCTCGACACCGGGTCCGGTGATGTCACGGCCGATCGGGTCGCGACGGACGTGCTGATGATCGACACCGGCTCGGGCGACGTCACTGCGTCCTCCGTGCGGGCCAACGACGTGAAGATCGACACGGGCAGCGGGAACGTCCGCCTCGACTTGCTCGCCGACCTCCGGGCGCTCGACGTGGACACGGGGTCGGGAGACGTCACGATCAACGTGCCCGCGGACCTGGGTGCCGAGGTGGACATTGAAACGGGCAGCGGAGACATCGACCTGCAGAACGTCACGGTCCGCACGACGCGACTCGAGCGGGACCACCTCACGGGCGAAATCGGCGACGGCAAGGGACGGATCCGGATCGAGACCGGCTCCGGGGGAGTCCGCCTCGTCCGGACCAAGTAGCGCTCAGTCCGCCGGCGCCGCCTCGGGTGTCGGGTGCCCGCTCGCCGCCCGCCCGAGCGACGTCCGGCTCAAGCGCTGCTGCAGCGCGTCCAGGTACGTGTAGATCACGGGCGTTACGTACAACGTGACGAACTGCGAGAACGCCAGGCCACCGACCACCGCGATACCGAGCGGGCGGCGCGATTCCGAGCCGACGCCCACGCCGAGCGCGATGGGGAGGGTGCCCATCAGCGCCGCCATGGTGGTCATCATGATGGGCCGGAACCGGATGGAGCATGCCTGTAGGATGGCGTCGTGGGCCGACTTGCCCTCCGTGCGCTGCGCCTCCAAGGCGAAGTCGATCATCATGATCCCGTTCTTCTTCACGAGCCCCACCAGCATGATCACTCCCACGAAGGCGTAGACGCTCAGCTCCGTTCGGAACAGCAGCAGGGTCAGGAGCGCCCCGAATCCCGCGAACGGCAGCGCCGAGAGGATCGTCAGCGGGTGGATGAAGCTCTCGTACAGGATGCCGAGCACCATGTAGATCACGAGTACGGCGAGGATCAGTAGGAACAACAGACCTGCCTGGCTCGACTGGAATGCCTGTGCCGTTCCGGCGAAGCTCGTGGTGATGCTGGCGGGCAGGAGCTGCCGCGCGACGCGTTGGACTTCGGCGACGGCGGTGCCGATGGCGACGCCTTGGCGCAGGTCGAACGAGATGGTCACCGACGGCAGCTGCCCCGCATGATTCACCGTCAGTGGGCCGGCGCTCGAGCCCAGGGTGGCGAGCGACGCGAGCGGCACGAGCGGGCCGGTCCGCGAGCGGATGTACAGGAGGCTCAGCGCCGACAGGTCGCGCTGGAATTCCGGCAGGAGCTCCATCACCACCCAGTACTGGTTGGTGGACGTGTAAATCGTGGACACCTGACGGGAGCCGTACGCGTTGTACAGCGCCTCTTCCACCTGCTCGGCGGTGACCCCGAGCGCCGCGGCCCGGTCCCGGTTGATGGTCACGGTGGCCTGCGGATTCGAGATCTGGAGGTCGCTCGTCACGTTGATCAGGCTCGGCAGCTTTTGAAGCTCCGTCTGGAGCCGCGTCGAATAGTCGTACAACGCGGGGTCCGGGCTCTGGAGCGTGAATTGGTACAGACTCTTGGTGCGCCGGCCGCCAATCTGGATGGGCGGCGGGTTCTGCAGGAAGACCTGGATGCCCGGGATGCCAGCGAGCTTGCGGTTGAAGTAGCGGATCAGCTCGTCCACGCTCATGTCGCGCTGGGAGCGGGGCTTGAGCTGCATGAAGACGCGCCCCTGATTGATCTGGCCGCCGCCCAGGAACGACATCGTCGCGTCCACGTTGGGATCCTGCTGCAGAACGGCCATCACCTGCTGCTGATGACGGACCAGGTCGTCAAACGAGGTGCCCTGCACCGTCTCCGTAGTCCCGAAGATTTGTGAGTTGTCTTCGCTTGGCAGGAAGCCCTTCGGAACCACGATGAAGAGCGCGACCGTTCCCGCGAGGATGAGCCCTGAGAAGACAAGGGCCGCCCGCCGCCGCTCCATCACCCACGCCAGGCTGTTCTCGTACCAGTGCAGCACTCGTTCGTACACCCGCTCCGACGCGACGTAGAACTTCCCGTGCTGCGCTTCGCGCGGCGGCTTGAGGAATCGGCTGCACAGCATCGGGGTCAGCGTCAGCGACACGACGCCGGAGACCAGAATGGAGGCCCCGATGGTCACCGCGAATTCGTGGAACAGCCGCCCGACGATCCCGCCCATGAACAGCACCGGGATGAACACCGCGGCCAGGGACAACGTCATGGAGAGGATCGTGAACCCCACTTCGCGCGCCCCCGCGAACGCCGCTTCGAGCGGCGGGGTGCCCTTCTCCATGTGGCGCACGATGTTCTCGAGCATCACGATAGCGTCGTCTACCACGAACCCGACGGACAGCGTGAGTGCCATCATCGAGAGGTTGTCGAGGCTGTAGTCGAGCGCATACATCACCGCGAACGTGCCGACGAGCGAGAACGGCAGCGCCAGGCTGGGGATGATCGTCGCCGAGAGGTTGCGGAGGAACAGGAAGATGACCAGGACGACGAGCGCCAGGGTCAGGAACAGCGTGAACTTCACGTCGGTGAGCGAGGCGCGAATCGACTCGGAACGGTCGGAGCGAAGCTGCAGGTCCACGGACGCGGGAAGCAGCTGCTTGAGGCTCGCCATGACCGTCCGCACCCGGGCCGCGACTTCGACGGTGTTCGCGCCCGGCTGCCGCTGAATGGCGAGCACGATGGCGCGGCTGCCGTTGAACCAGGCGGCGCTCTTATTGTCCTGCACGTCGTCCAACACGCGCCCCAGGTCCTGCAGGCGCACGGGTGCGCCGTTGCGGTACGCCACGATGAGCGGCCCGAACTCCGCCGCGCTCTGGAGCTGGCCGTTCGCCTGCACGGTGTAGGCCCGATGCGGGCCCCAGAGGATCCCCGTCGGCAAGTTGACGTTGCCGGCGGCGACGCCGTCCGCGACTTCGTCGATCCCGATGGTCCGCGTCGCCAGCGCTTTGGGGTCGAGCTGGATCCGCACAGCGTACTTGGCGGCGCCATACACGTTGACCTGCGCGACGCCCGAGACCGTGGACAGGCGCTGCGCGATGAAGGTCTCGGCGTATTCGTCCAGGTCCGGGAGCGAGAGCGTGTTCGAGCTCATCGCGTAGTAGATGATCGGCTGGTCGGCCGGGTTCACTTTTTGGTACGAGGGTGGCACGATGCCGGTGGGGAGCTGACGCAGCGTTTTGGAAATCGCCGCCTGGATGTCCTGTGCGGCGGCATCGATGCTGCGGTCCAGCGTGAACTGGAGGGTGATGTTGGTGTTGCCCAGGCTGGACGAGGAGGTCATCTGATCCACGCCCGCGATCGTGGAGAACTGCTTTTCGAGCGGCGTCGCTACGGCGGACGCCATGGTCTCGGGACTCGCGCCTGGGAGGCTCGCGTTGACCTGGATGGTGGGGAAGTCGACGTTCGGGAGATTGCTCACCGGCAGCAGCCGGTACGCCATCAGCCCGAAGGACAGGAT
>DASQAM010000504.1:0-5262 GCA_035635735.1 Gemmatimonadales bacterium
CCCATCCACCCCTCGGCGCCCGAGCGGTGGGCGATGTTGAAGGCGACCACGTGCCCGGCCTCGTCGCGCCACAACATCGCGCCCGGGCCGGCGTCGAGCAGGGCGTAGCGCCACACCTGAGGATTGAGGTGCGGGACGCGCACCCCCACGAGCCCGTCGCGGCGGTACCGGTCGGTGAACGCATCGGCGAAGACGCGGTTCAGCCCGTCCGTGTCCCGCTCGCCCGCGGGCTCCGGCCCGTAGATCTGACGCTCAGGCAGCCACGCCCGCATCGGCGGCTCCCAAAGTAGCGGTGTCGTCCCGGACGACGCTCGCGCCGCGCGCCGGGTCGAAGTCCACGCGGATCACCCGATCGAGACCCTCTCGCACCTGCTCAATGTGCGTGATGAGGATGACCTGAGGGAAGCGGTCCGCCAGCCGGCGCAGCAGGCCGACGACGTGCAGGCGCCGGGCCTCGTCGAGCGAGCCGAAGATTTCGTCCAGCACGAGCAGCGACAGCGGCTGGCCGGCCCGCTCGGCTATCATTTGCGAAATGGCCAGCCGCAGGACCAGGCTCGCGATGTCCTCCTCGCCGCCCGAGATGACGGGTTTCGGTACGCCGCCCTCGAGGATCGTGAGTGTGTAGTCTTCCGTCAGCTCGAGCTCGTCGTAGCGGCCGTCGGTCAGGTCGGCCAGGAAGCCGGAGGCGAGCTCGGCGATCTCGGGGCGCATGCGCGCGTTCAGTTCGCCCCGCAGGTCCGAGAACGCGCGGTCCAACTCGTTGTGGAGGCGCTGCTGCGCCTTGAGCGCGGCGATCTGGCGCTCGCGCTGGGCCCGCTCGGCCACCCGTCGCTTCGCCTCCGCCAGGTCATCCTCGGCGCGATTCAACTCGCCCCGAGCCTCGACGACCGCCAGCTCGGCCTCGCGCAGGGCGCCCACCGCCCGATCGTAGCGATCCTTCGCCTGCCGGTATTCGGCGTCCGAGAAGCCCTCGGCGCGGACGGCGTCCGTGAGCTCCCGCACCCGGCGCTCACCGGTCGACAGCTGCTGCTCGGCCTGCTCCGCATCCTGCACGAGGCGCTCGGCGCGTCGGGCGCGCTCCTCCAGCGCGGCGGCCTCGAGCGCGATGGGCTCGAGCTTCGCGAGCTCGGCCCGCACGGCGTCGTGCCGTGCCGGGTCGTACCCGGCGGGGCGCGCGGTCAGCCGGCGCTCGAGGTCGCCCGCCCGCCGGCGCGCGCCCACGAGCTCCGCGCTCGCGCGATCGCGCTCCTCGACCTGCGCCCGCAGTTCTCCCGCCCGGGCGCTGGCGCGGCGGCTCTCCTCGAGCACGCGGTCCCGCTCGGCCTCCGCATCCAGCAGCTTGGCCGGCGACTGGGCGAGCTGCTCGAGGCGCTGCCGGAAATACTTCCCGTCCCCGGTGATCACCTCGAGCTGAGAGTCGAGCAGCGCGAGAACGCCCGCGTATTCCGGCCCGAGCGGCCGCTTGCAGGTGGGACACGTGCCCTCTGGGCCGAGCTTCACGATCTGGTCGCGCTGCTCTTTCACTTCCCCGTACTGTTTGAGCAGCTCGGTGCGCTTGGTCTCGGCGTATTGCCGGTCGCGTACCCACACCGTGCGCTCCTCCTCCGCGGCCCGCTCGACCGCCTCCAGCCGCTCGTGCAGTTCGCGCGCCGCGGCATCCGCCCGGTTGAGGGACTCCGGCACGTCACCGAGCTCGGACAGGCGGCGCTCGAGCATGCGGATGTTGCGGGCCAGCTCCGCGAGCTGCGCCTCCTCCGTGCGCCGCGTCGCCGTCTCACGCTGCAGCCCTTCGAGCGCCGCGACCTCTTGCTTCAGGCGGGCCACGGGCGCGAGCTCGGCGCCGAGCGCGCGCAGCTGCTCCCGGGCGGCGAGCGCGTCCGCGAGCTCCTTGTCGAGCCGCTGAAATTCCTGGCGCGACGACACCACCGCCTGCTCCGCCATACGGCGCTCGCCGTCGAGCGAGAGCGTGCGCTCGCGGCGCGCCATCCACTCCTTCCAGCGCGGCTCCTCGCGGCCCAGCCCGTCCTCCGCGGCCCGCCGCGCCGCGTCCGCGCTCTTGGCCGACCTACGGGCCCCGGTCAGTCGCTGTTCTGCGGTCTGTCGCGCCGCGGCGACCGCCGCGCCGTCGGGGAGGCCGGCCTCGAGACCCCGCACCTCCGCCGCCACCCCGTTGCGGACTTCGCGCACGCGCTCCTGCGCCTCACGCAGGCGCTCGTACCCGAGCACGCGCGACAGGAACGCCGCCCGGTCCGTCTTGCCGAGCGCCGCCATCACGGCCAACTCCTTTTGGCCCGTGAAGTAGGTATTGAAGAACTCGTCGTGGGTCATTCCCAGCGTGCGCTCCAGCTTGTCGGTGACCGCCTTGAGCGAATTCGCGATCACCTGGCCGTCCTGGTGCAGCACCGCGGTGGAGAGCCCGCGCTTCACGCGGTACTCGTGGGCGCCGAGGCGGAACTCGAGGTCCACCTCGACGCCCGAGCGGCCCTTCGCGCCGAGCCGGCGGATCGAGTCCTTGTCGCCGCGCACCGCCTGCACGCCGTACAGCGCCCAGGCGATCGCCTCGAGAATGGTGGTCTTGCCGGAGCCGTTCGGCCCGATGATGCCGGTGATCCCGGGACCGAACTCGAGCTCGGTATCGGCATGCTGCCGGAAGTTCACCAGGCGGAGCCGCAGCAGCTGCATCAGGTCCCCCCGCCCTCGTCACCCTCGCGGCCGACGTGCGCCACGTACTCGACGCCGAGCCGCACGAACTCGGCGCGGTCCAAGTCGGCGTCGAGCGGGCGGTGCTCGAGGAACTCCTGGACCGTCTCGGGCAGCGTCTGCCGGCGCCCCGGCGCTCCCGACGCCTCGATGCGTTGGACCTCGGGCCGCCGCAGATCGAGCTGGAAATGGAGCGCGCGGGCCTTGTAGGCGCGGATGGCGCGATGATCCAGGTCCCGGGCGGTGGCCCGGGACACGTCGAACACGAGCTGCCGCACGATCTGATCGTCGATCCCGGGCTTCGCGCCGGCGACCGCGGCGGCGATCCGCTCGTCCAGCTCCTTCGGCGTGAGTCCCTTGCCCTCGATCGGCGGGAGCTCGACGTGATGCCGCACGGGGGCAACCGGTCGGAAGGTGACACGAGATCCCGGGAGCTCGACGAGCAAGTATCCTTTGCCGCGCCGCCCCTGCTCCTCTTCATCTTGGATCTGCCCCCAGGGATTCGGGGGCACGTACTCAAGGCTTCCGGCGTACCAGGCGTTGGCGGCGACTGCGTGTGCGACGTTGTAATGACCGAGGGCCACGTAGTCCCACTGCGCCGGAGAGAGGTCGTGCTCGTCCACTAAGGCACCGCCGTATTCCGCCGTCCCTCGTCGCTCTCCCACGCCGGGCAACTGCCCGTGCAGCAGCAACACATTGAGCGTGGTCCCCCGCTGCGGCCGCAGCGCCGGCCGCTCGGCTTGCACGATCGCCTGGTGCGGCACCGCGAGGACCGAACAGTCGAGCTTTGGGAAGCCAAGACACCGCGCTTCATCGACCACGACGTGGATGCCGAGCGCTTCGTACAACCGGAGGATGGTCCCGGTCTCCGAGGATCGGGGCGTGTCGTGGTTGCCGGCGATCATCACGATCGGAGAGTCGGGGAGTCCGGTGCGCAAACGATGCAGATGCTGGAACAGGAAAAGGATTGCGGGATTGGTCGGCCGGACGGAATGGAAGATGTCTCCAGCAAACACGATCAGGTCCGGCCGCTGGACCAAGAGGTCGTCCACCGCGCGGCGGAACGCCTCGGCGACATCGGCCTCGCGCTGATTCCCCCCTCGGGGCGTCTGCCGGTCGTACTGACGAAAGCCGAGGTGCAGGTCGGCGAGGTGCGCGAGCCTCACCGCTTCACTTAGCCTCGGTGAGTTGCAGCGATGTCTGCTGTGTCATGGCCATCGTCATCTCCCCTCGACCCCCGGCAGTGCTCTTCATCTTGATGGTCCCGCCCATCATGGCCCGTACCTGGGCACTCCGCTGTAGCGAGTACAACTGCTCGCCTGTGAGACTGCCGGAGATCCGGAGCGTGCCGGTTTGTGGCGTCCCACCCGGGCCCTGCTGCGTCAAGGTGATCGGTTCGTCCGGAAAGGTCGTCTCGATACCGAGCAGCACGGACGTATCCGCGCCGGCCACCTGGATTTCCTTGACGGTGATCCTGGTGCGGGACTTCAGCGCACCGCTCGTGCTCAACGCCTGTTGGCCGAGCGGCAGCTCATGCTCCGCCACCCAGGAGTCACCGACACCCACGGGCCCCTCTGGCAGCGGGAACGCCATGCCCTTCATGCTGGACCCGAGCTGTTCGGTTACCGGAGACGGGGCGCCGGCGAGCCCCGTAAAGGCCGCACTGAGCACGTGCATGCGCTCGTCGTACACGACGTCGCTCTTCATCCCACGCATCCGGTCGAGTGCCGGCCGCATGGCGCCCGGACCCATCCCCGGGGCGTCGAGCGACGTGGAGTCGAACGTCACCATCACGGCCACCCCGCCCTGCGCGGGGCCCTTCACCAGCTGTGTGTAGTACATGCGCATCCGGAAGGTCTGCTCGGGCATGGCGCTCATCGGCCCGCCTTCGATCCGCATCGCGTTCTGTTGATCGAGGGCGTAGTGGTAGGCCGCCCCCGCCGGCGGGTGGTAGCGCAGCGTGACCTTGGGTCCACTCGCGCCACCGCCGCAACCGCCGGCCGTGACCAGAGCCACCGCGGCGAGAGCGAGTGAACGGGCAGCGGGCATGCGAGGCTCCTGTCGTTTCAGTAAGGTTCGTCTGAGATCGGGTTGAGCGGCGGTACGCGCTCCCGTGCCGCCGCCGGACCGGCGCTCACGCGGCCGCCCAGCTGTTTCTTGAAATGCGCGAACGCGTCCTGGGGTCGCGTCTGCCGCGTGTGCGCGAGGGCGCGGCGCACGTCCTCCTCGCGCCGGTCGGCGATCGCGTCCTTGACCAGGTTCGGCCGCACCCGCCGGTCGAGCTTCACGAGCTGACGCACCACCGCGTCCTCGAACGGCAGATCGGCCGCGGGCGGGAATCGCTCCACGCCGTCCCGGCCGCGCAGCACCGCCGGCCGTGGGAAGCGCACGAAGATGGGCTGCGTGAAGTGCGGGTGCCGCAGCATCAGCTCCCCAATCGGGAGCGTGGCCAGCTTGATCTTGGTGGCCGGCGAGAGCACCTGGTAGCCGGGCGTCGCGAGCTCGTCCGAGTCCATGCGACCGAACACGATGGTGCCCGCGTTCCCCACTACGCGCCGGTGC
>DASQAM010000505.1:0-9307 GCA_035635735.1 Gemmatimonadales bacterium
CATCAGCATGATGTTCATGATCACGATCCCGCCGACCACGATCCCAATGGCGACGACAGCGGGCACGACCGTGAAGATGACGCGGGTGAGCTTGCCCCAAAACGCGATCAGCCCTTCACCGGTATCGACGGTGAAGTCGTCGTCCTGGCCCGGCCGGAGCCGGTGCGCGATGCGCATCGCTTCCTCGGCGCGCAGCATCCCACCTGCCACAGCGGCGGCCTGCGGCATCTTGACAGAGATCACGGTAGTCTGGCGCCGTCCATACAGGGCTTCGAACGTGGTGAGGGGCAACATGACGAACCCGTCCCAGGACTGCCCCAGCACCGTGCCCTTCTTCGCGATGACGCCCTTGATGGTGAGCTGCGCGCCGCGGACCCGGATAGCGCTGCCGATGGCGAGCTCCGGGGCGCCGAACAGCTTGTCCGCCACGTCGAAGCCCAGCACTGCGACCAGCCGCCGCTGCCGCTGGTCCACGTCGGTGAACGGCGCCCCGGCCGCGAAGGCGTAGTCCTGTACCACCACGAACGGCGGGGTCACGCCGAAGACGAGGACGTCGCCCACGGTACGGTTCCGCCATTGCACGTCTGCCATCGGAGTCGGCCACCCGGACTGGAGCGAGATCGCCTGCGCGTCGGGTACGGCACGCTCTACGTAGGCGACGTCCTCGGGCGCGATGATCGGCCGGCGCTGGATCTTCTTCCATTCTTCGTCGTCGATGAACCCGACCTGGATGGGGTCCCGACGGATCTGAAAGGCGTTGACCCCGACGATCGCGCCCGCGATGCGCTCGCGTACGTAGGCGTTCATGCCCTGAATCACGGCCACCACCGCGACGAGGAACCCGACCGACACGATGATCCCGAGCAGCGTGAAGAACGAGCGGAGCTTGTGGCTCCACGCGGTCTGGAGGGCCTGGAGAATGGCTTCGGAGAGGGGCATGGCGCTGGAAGCTAGTGCGGAATGCGGAATGCGGAATCCGGAATGGACGGGCGGACTTCGATTCCGCATTCCGCACTCCGCATTCCACACTATTCGTAACGTAAGGCTTCCACCGGATCCAATCTCGCCGCCTTGTTGGCTGGATACAGTCCGAATCCGACGCCGGTGAGGGCCGACGCGGCCAGTGCGGCGACGATCGACCACAGCGGGACGTGGGCCGGGATCGGCGTGAGGCTGGCGACGGCGAACGCGAGCAGGCCGCCCACGAGCATCCCGACCGCGCCGCCGACGAGGGTCAGGGTCGAAGCCTCGACGAGGAACTGCCACAGGATCGCGCGCCGCGTCGCGCCCAGCGCCTTGCGAACGCCGATCTCCCGGGTCCGCTCGGTCACGGAAATCATCATGATCGCGACCACGCCGACGCCCCCCACGATGAGACCGATGGACGAGAGCACGAGCATCACGAGGAAGAACATGCCGCTGATCTTGTTCCAGGAGTCCAGCAGCTTGTCTTGCGTGACGATCGAGAAGTTGTTCTCTTGCCCCGGCTTGAGCCCGCGAAGGGAACGTAGTACGGCCACCACCTCGTCCATCGCCTCCTGTTGAGTGTAGGCGGGTGCCGGCGCGACCGCGAGCCGCATCAATCCCCTCATGTACGGCACGTGTTTGACGAACGCCCCGTGCGGGATGCCGACGAACGGGGGCGTCGCACCGCTGAACAGGTTCGGCGGCGGCACATAGACGCCGATCACCTTGAACGAGGCGCCCGCGACATGGATCGTCTGGCCGATCGGGTCGCGCCCGCGGAACAGCTGCTCCTCGAGTTTCGTGTTGATGACCGCCACGGCATCGTTGGCCAGATCTTCCAGTCGCGTGAACGTGCGCCCGGGATGGACGTCGCCGCCGTTCACCTCCACCCATTGTGCGGACAACCCCGACACTTCGACCGATTCGAGGCGTCGGTCGCCGTACTCCACGGTCGCGGCGCTTTCGTCGCGCCGGGTGACGTAGCGCACGGAGGGCAGCAGGGCGATCCGGTCCGCCTCGACCTCCACGATCTCAGGGTTCCGGCGCCACGGGCTGGATTCGTCGGAACCGTCGGAGACGTTCACCCCCGCCTGGAAGAAGCGCCACACCAGAAACGTCCGCGGGGCGATGGACTCGATCACGTTCGAGACGCTCTGGTTGATCCCGCTGATCATCGCGGCGATCAGCATGACGACCGTCACACCGATGGCGACGCCCAGAATCGTCAAGGCCGCCCGCCGCTTGTTGCCGCGCAGCGAATCGAGCGCGATGCCGACGCCTTCGAACAGGCCGGTCATGTCTCGTGCCGCAGGGCGGCGATCGGATCGAGTCGCGCGGCGCGGCTCGCCGGGTACACGCCGGCGACGACCCCCACGCCGGCGCCGAGCACGACACCGACCAAGATCGACCAGGGCGCGACTGCGGCGGGGAGCGGGGTCAGCGCAGCCACCGCGCTCGCCAGTCCGATGCCCAGGGCGACGCCCCCTATGGCCCCCGCCGTGGCGAGCGTCGTGGCCTCGACGAGGAACTGTCGCAGGATGTCGCGTCGCCGGGCGCCGAGCGACTTGCGGATGCCGATCTCGCGGGTTCGCTCGGCCACCGCCATCAGCATGATGTTCATGATGACGATCCCACCCACGACGAGCGAGACGGCGACCAGACCCGGGAGGGCGACGAACAGCACGCGGCTGATCTTGCCCCAGAAATCGAGCACCTCGTCCGCGGTCTCCAGCGCGAAATCGTCCGGCTCGCGCGGTCGCAGGTGGCGCCGGCTGCGCATGATCGCCTCGGCTTGCGCCATCGCCGCGCGCATCTCCGGCTGCGAGCGTGCCTTCATCGCCACGGCGTCCACCACTCGCGGTTGGCTGACGTAGCTCTTGAGCGGGGCGCTCGCCGGCGCCACCGCGAACTTGTCGAGCGACAAGCCGAACAGGTTGCCCTGTTTCTCGACCACGCCGATCACCCGGTAAGGAAGGCCGAAAACCCTCACCTCGCGGCCGATCGGATCTTGACCCTCGAACAGCTTCTCGGCCAACTCGTGCCCCAGCACGAGCACGGGCACTCCGGCTTGAACTTCCTGTTCCGTGAAGGGGCGGCCTTGCTCGACGGGGAGAGCACGGATGTCGAAGTAGAGCTCGGTCGCCGCGGTGACCGCCACATCCTTTGCTTGCTTGCGCCCGGCCACCAGCGTGGTCCGGGTGCTCGACTCCCACGCGGCGAGCACCGGGACCGTCACGCCGCGCATCACGGCTTGCGCATCTTCATAGCTCACTCGAGGTCGGCGGCGCCACACCCGCCACGTCGAATCGGTGACGTTGCCGAGCTGGACGTCGGGGAACTGCCGCAGACGGAACGTGTTCACGCCCAGGATCGTGCCGGCGAACTTGTCGGTCATATAGCGGTTCATGCCCTGTACGACGGACACGACGGCGATGAGGAACATCACGCCGATGAACACGCCGATGATCGAGAAGGCGCTCTTGAGCTTCTGCGCTCGGATGGTCTGCAGGGCGAGGCGGATGGCCTCGAAAAATGGCATGCTAGGTCACCGCGCCGCGCGCCTATTCGTAGCGGAGCGCCTCCACGGGATCGAGCCGCGCGGCCTTTCTCGCGGGAAGGATACCGAACAGCAGGCCGGTGAATGCCGCCAAGCAGAGGGCGAGGACTACGGAGCCGATGGGTACGTAGGACGGCACAGGCGTAGCCTTGGCGAGCACCAGCGACACGAGCCAGCCGACCGCCATGCCGATAATGCCGCCCACGAGCGTCAGGGTTGCCGCCTCGACCAGGAACTGCCACAGGATCTCGCGCCGCGTGGCGCCCAACGCCTTGCGCACCCCAATCTCGCGGGTGCGCTCCGTGACCGAGATCATCATGATCGCGACCACCCCGATGCCCCCCACGAGCAGGCCCACCATGGAGAGGACGATCATCAGAACGCGGGCCACCAGCGTGAAGCTGTTGATCGCCTGCACGTACACGTCCTGCGTGATCGCGTCGAAATTGTTTTTCTGGCCGGGCCGAAGCCCCCGCTTTTCGCGCATCGCCATCGTCACGTCGTCGATGGCGCGCTCCACCGACACCGAGTCCCGGGGCACCACGAACATGTCCATCCAGCCGGGGAAGTACGGCAGATCCTTGGTGAAGGTGCCGTGCGGAATCATCACCTCTGGTCGATCGCCGTCGCCGAACAGGCGCGGCGGGGGGTCATAGACCCCGAGCACGTCATACGGCACGCCGCCGATCTTGATGCGCCGCGCGACGGGGTCGCGTTGGCCGAACAAGTTCTCGGCGAGCTTGGTGTTCACGACCGCGACGTGGCTGTTGGCGGCGTCCTCGAGGTGGGAAAACGAGCGACCGGGGTGAATGTGTCCGCCTTCGATCATCGGCCAGTCGGCATCCCGGCCCCGCACGTTGATGGCCGACAGGGTGTGGCCTTCGAAGTTGATGTCTGCCAGGGTGTTCTCGTCCACGACCACGAACGCGATGGTCGGCAGCTCCTCCAAGCGCCTCGCTTCCGCTATGGTCACCGGGGGTCGGCGCCGCCATGGATCGGGATCTTCTGGGTCCTCGTCCTGCCCGCCCCAATAGCGCCCGACCCAGAACGTCTTAGGCCCGAGGGACCCGAGCATGTCTGAGATGCCCTTGTTGAATCCGCTGATCAACGCCCCGATGACCATTACGACGGTGACGCCGATGGCAACACCCAGGATCGTGAGCGCCGCCCGCATCTTGTGCGCCCGCAGCGAAGCCAGGGCGATGCCGACGCCTTCGAACAGGGCGGTCACGCGTTACTCCTGGCGCAGCGCCGCAATGGGGTCGAGGCGCGCGGCCCGGCTGGCGGGGTAAACGCCGGCGATCACGCCGACGCCCGCGCCCATGATGACGCCCAGCACCACCGACGCCGGGGACACGCTGGCGGGCAGTGGGCTCACGGCGTTGATCAGCAGAGTGAGTCCGATCCCGGCCACAATGCCGAACGCAGCGCCGACGGTGGCGAGGGCAGCTGATTCAGCGAGGAACTGGCGCAACACGTCCCGGCGCCGCGCGCCGAGTGACTTCCGCAGGCCGATCTCACGGGTGCGCTCGCTCACCGACATCAGCATGATGTTCATGATCACGATGCCGCCGATCACGAGCGACACGATCACTACGCCCGGGAGAACGATGACGAGGATGCGGCTGATTCCGGCCCAGAATCGCTGCACCCCCTCGGACGTATCAAGCACGAAGTTGTTGTCCTGGTTGGGGCGCAGGTGGTGCCGGCTGCGCATGACCCCCTCCGCGACCTCCATGGCCTCGCGCATCTCGACCTCGGACCGCGCCTTCACCAGAAGGGCGTCCACCACGCCGGGCGGGTTCACGAGGCTCTGGGCAGGTGCGAAGGCGGGCACGACCACGAAGCGGTCGAGCGGGAATCCCAGGACGCTGCCCTGCTTCTCGACCACGCCGATCACGCGATAGCCGATGCCGCCGATCCGCACGCTGCGCTCCAGCGGTGTCCGATCGACGAACAGCCGCTTGGCCACCGCGTCGCCCAGGACAGCCACCGGGACGCCCGAGCGATTCTCCTGGGCGGTGAAGGGCCGTCCGATGGCGATCCGCAGGTTCTTGATTTCGAAGTACCGCTCGCTCGCGGCGACGAGCTGGATGTCCCGCGCTTCCTTGCCGCCGTAGAAGACGGAGCCGTTATCGTCCGACTGCCAGGCCGTGACGACGGGCATGGTCAGCGCCGCCGTCACCGCCTCCGCGTCGCTGAACTTGATGCGGGGACGCCGCCGCCACGCCCGCCAGACCGAGTCCGGCACGTTCGCCGCGAACATCGGCCGGCGCCGCAGCTGAAACGTGTTCACCCCGTACAGCGTCTGGGCGAACTTCTCGGTCATGTAGCGGTTCACGCCGTGCACGATCGACCAGGCGGCGATGAGCGAGGCGACGCCGATGAACACACCGAGCAGCGAGAAGCCGCTCTTCAACTTCTGGGCGCGGATGGTTTGGAGTGCGAGCCGGAACGCTTCGAAAACCGGCATCTAGGCCGCCTGGCGCTGATCCGTGGCGATCAATCCGTCCCGTAAGGTCACGACGCGGGCTGCGTGCGCGGCGATGTCGTGCTCGTGCGTCACCATCACGATCGTCTGGCCCTGCCCGTGCAGCGCCGCGAACACCTGCATGATCTCGCCGCTCGTCGTGGAATCGAGGTTTCCGGTGGGCTCGTCCGCGAGCAGGATCGAGGGCTCGTTGACGAGCGCCCGCGCGATGGCCACGCGCTGGCGCTGCCCGCCCGACAGCTCGTTCGGCCGGTGCTGCATCCGGTCGGCCAGCCCCACGCGCTCGAGCGCATGCACCGCCTGGGCGCGCCGCTCGCGCGCGCCGTGCCCGGCGTAGATCAGGGGCAGCTCCACGTTGTGCAGCGCCGTGGCGCGGGGCAGCAAGTTAAAGGTTTGGAAGACAAAGCCGATCTCTTTGTTGCGGATGCGGGCCAGCGCGTCGTCGTCCAGGTCAGAGACCTTCTGGGCGTTGAGCCAGTACTCACCCGATGTGGGCGTGTCGAGGCAGCCGATCAGGTTCATGAGTGTCGACTTGCCGGACCCCGACGGCCCCATGACGGCCACGTACTCGTTCTTCTTGATCTGCAGGCTCACGCCCTGCAGCGCGCGTACCACCTCGCCCCCCATGTCATACGCGCGCGTGAGCTTGTGCGTCAGGATGACGATGTCGGGCAGCGGCGTATCGCCGGTCCGGAACGCCTGGAGTGGGGGCGCGGTCATGACGGGGTCTTCTGTTTGGCCGAGTCGGCCGACGCCTTCATGGCGCGCACCCGCGCGCCTTCCTTGAGATCGCGGATCGCCTGATACGGTCCGGCGACGATCGTTTCGCCGGGCTTCAGGCCTTCCGTCACTTCGAAGTACTCGTCCCCGGCGACGCCGACCTTGACCGGCCGGAAGTTCGCCACGCCGTCCTTCACCACGAACACGCCCTCCGTCTCCTTCTTCTTTCGGGCGGCGGCCGTATCCGCTGGTCGGCTCTCGGTCGCCCCCGCCTTGTTCTCGCGCACCGTCAGCGCGATGATCGGGATCGACAGTGCGTGCTTGCGCGTATCGGTGACGATCCGCGCCGTAGCGGACAGATCGGGGCGGATGTCGCTGGGTGGCTTGTCGAGCGTGATCTCGACTTCGTAGTCCACGGCCCGGTCGTTCTGCCCGGTCGCGGCCGAGGTCGCGTCGCGCACACTCGAATCGGACACCTTGGTCACGCGGCCGATGAAGCCGGTGTCGGGGAACGCGTCGATCGAGACCTCGACCGAGTCGCCGAGGTGGACGCGTACCACGTCCGTCTCGTCCACCTTCACCTTGGCCTGGATGACGGACAGGTCGGAGACGGTCAGCAGCAGGCCGATGTCCTTCGAGAAGGTGCTCGGCACCGCCACCTCACCCTCCTCCACCGCAAGCCGCGTCACCCGCCCCGTCATCGGGGCGATGAGCGTCGTCTTGCGGAGATTGTCGCGCGCCGACTGCATGGCGGCCCGCGCCTGCTCCACCTGGTGCTGCGCGGCGTTCAGGTTCGACTCGGCGATATCGAACGCCGTCTGCGCCTGCTCGAGCTGCTCCGTGGAGATCAGGTTGGGGCTTTGCGTGTGGAGCTCCTTGGTGCGGCGCAGGGCGCGCTCGGACTGGTCCAGGTTCGCCTTGGCCTGTACCGCCGCCGCCTGCGCCGAAGCCATGGTGGCCGCGGCCTGCTGCAGGTTGGCCTCGTAGATTGTCGGGTCGATCTGGATCAGGAACTGGCCCTGCTTCACCAGGTCGCCTTCGCGCACGGCGATCTTCGTGATGCGTCCCGTGATGTCGGCCGAGACGTCGACCTTTTTCTTCGGCTGGATCTTGCCGCTCGCGGTCACGGCGGCGACGAGGTCGCGTCGGCCCGTGGTCTCGAACCGCACCTCCTGGCCGCGGTCCCGCCGCGCGGCGGCGCTGATCATCACGATGCCGATGATGACCACCGCGGCGCCCGCACCCACCAGCAGTTTACTGCGCTTGGACATGGCAGTCGGATCCTCCGGTTACCGCAGCGGCCGGCCGACCGCCGCTTCGAGCGCGGCCAGCGCCTTGTGATAGTCGTACCCGGCGTTGATATAGTCGGTCTCGGCGCGCAGCGCCGCCACCTGGGCGTCGAGCAGCTCGAAGAACGTCCCCGAGCCGACGCGGTAGCGCTCCGTGGCCAGCTGCAGCTGCTCGCGCGCCGCGGTCCGGTTCGTGTCCTGAATGGCGATCGTCTGAAACGCCGTCTGGAGCGTCAGGTACGCCTGACTGACGTCGGTTTGCACCTGCAGCCCGCGTGCCCGCACCGATTCCTGCAGATCCTGCTGCTGCGCCTTGGCCTGCGACACCTGCAGCGGTTGCTGGAAGTTACCCCACAAGGGGATCGAGACGGTGAGCCGCGCCTGGAACGGCTGCGGCGTGAAGTGGAACGGATAGCGGTTGTTCTGGTCGCGGAGCGCCTGCTCCTCGACGGCCGTGTTCGTGAGCACCGCGCAGTTGAGCGGGGTCTGTCCCGCGTTCAACCACGCGGCGTTCTCGTACGCACACGCCAGCGAATCGGTTTGGGCGCTCGCCCGTATGGCCCCGATGGTCGGATTGACGTCCGACAGCTTCTGCGTGAAGCCGGACCACCCGGCCGACAGCGATACCGATGGACCCCAGCTGGAGGTCGCCGCCTTCACGCCCCACCCGGCGGCGCGCTCCCGCTCCCGCAACGCCTTGAGCGAGGGGTTCTGCTGCTCGGCCATGCCGAGCAGGTCGCTGAGCTGCCAGGTCGGGGTCTGGACGGTGAACGTGTCGGTGAGCTGTACCGTTCCGAGGTCCACCGGCGCCGACACGCCGATCTCTTGGAACAGCCGCAGCTTCTCGACCTGCACGACCGTGCGCGCGCGCAGCAGCGACACCTCGGCCGCGCCACGGGCCACCTGCGCCTGCCGCACATCGATCAATGACGCGCGACCTACGTCGTAGCGCGCCTGCGCCAGCTTCAGGAACTGCTCGTCATGATCAAGTTGCTGTCGCGCCACTTCCGCGTTGTCCCGCGCCTGCAGCACGGTGAGGTACTGCTGGGTCACCGCGGTCACGAGGTTCGATTCGGCGCCGCGCACGTCCGCGTCAGCCGCGTTGAGCTGCGCGTTCTTGAGCCCCGGTTGGCTGATCGTTTGCCCGTTCAGGGTCCAGTCGAGCAGAAAGCTGTAGCTCGAGGACCAGGTCGAGACGCTCTGCGAGAAGCTCGAGGTGAGGAAGTTCTGCTCGCCGGGGCCCGCGTAGCCCACGCCGCCCGACGCGGTGACGCTGGGGAGCCA
>DASQAM010000506.1:0-10493 GCA_035635735.1 Gemmatimonadales bacterium
GGATCTTGGCGTTTTCGTGAATGTCGTAATGCTCGTAGAAGTAGTTCTCGCTGAACGGGCCGCCGTACGACACGAGCAGCGTCGGGGTGTAGGTGATCCCGGACTGCGCGGCGAGCTGCACCGCGTCGGTGTAGAGCGGCATGATCGGGAAGCTGTGCTCCGACCCGGGGTAGCCGTCGAGCTGGACGGTCTGGTTCATCTTGAAGTCCAGCCCGCCTTCGATCGTGGGCATCAGGCCGAGCTCCTGCGCCGCCATGATCACCCACTGGCGCTGCTTCCGGTTCCCCGCCATGTACTGCTTGATCGTGTTCGTGTGGTAGAACTCACTGTAGCGCTTCAGCGTATTGCGCACGTCGTCGAGACTGGTCCAGTTCTCCTCGAGGTACGCGCCGAACACGCCGGGCCCGGTATGATAAATCCGGGGCCCGATGAGCTCGCCGGCCTCGACCTGATCGGCGTAGGTGAGGACGTCGGTGGTGGATGTCTGCGGATCGCGCGTGGTGGTGACCCCCCACGCCAGATTCGCGAGATACTTCCACACCGCCGTCTCGTGAATACCCCAGGTGGGCCACGGATGGGCATGGATGTCGATCAGGCCGGGGATGACCGACTTCCCAGTCACGTCGATGACGCGGGCGCCGGCAGGCGCCGGGCAGGTCGCCGCGACACACGCGAGGCGGCTGTCCGTCACCACGATGTCGCCCTTGTCGATCAGCTCGTCACCCTTCATGGTGATGATCCGGCCGCCTCGCAAGACAACCGAGCCGCGGGGCACGTCGCGCCGCACCCGGATCGTCACGTCCACGCGCTCGGCCTCGTAGGCCGGCAGTTTGGCGAGCGAGTCCACGCGGGCCTTGGCCACGGAGTCGGGCTTTTCCTTCGTCGCCTGCTTGAGCGAGTCGGCGCGGACCGAATCGGCACGCGCCTTGACCTTCGCGAGCGAGTCGGCGAGGGCCGGCGTATACCGGAAGAAGCTTCGCCCGATGGACCAGTGCACCGTGCGGCCGTCGCTCCCCCAGCCGATGAAATCGCCGCCAATACGGGTGAGCCGGTGCACGGGGAACGGCGCGGCGGAGGTGTCCGACACATTGATGGCCGGGGGCGTCGCGCCCACGAGCGGCAGCGTCACGAGGTACACGTAGTTGCTGGCGGTCGCGAGCACCCGGCTGGAATCCGGCGCGATGAGGATCTCGTCCGCCGGGAACGGCTGAGCATCGGGGAGGTTGAGCGTGAAGCCGGTAACCTTGATGTGCACCCGGCGATCGGTGCCGTCGTACCGCATCGAGACCAGCCCTTCGTTCGCCTCGTACAAATAGATCCGGTTCGGATCGCGGCTGAAGTGCGGCCGGCCACCGCCCGCGATCGGCGTGATCCGAATCGTGGATCCGCCTGCCGTGGGAAGCCAGGCGAGCTCGTACCCGGGCCCCCTCTGCTCGCTGATGCGTGGACTGCGCGGGCCCTTGATCACCACGATGCGCTGACCGTCGGGCGACCACACCGGGTGGTCGTAGAATGCGGGCTCGGGCGTCAGGCGCTGCGCTTTGCCGCCGCCCCGAGCGTCGGCGCGCACCTTCTCGACGTACCCCCCCCGGTCGCTCCAGGTGACGTAGGCGATCCACTGCCCGTCCGGCGACCAGGTGGGCACCTGCTCGTGTACCGTGTCGCTCGTGAGGCGACGCGGCACGCCCCCCGGGAGATCCATCACGTACAGCTTGTCCAACGCGCTGAAGGCGAGTCGCCGGCCGTCCGGGGACGGCACGGCATCGCGGATCTGCTTGACGAGAATGTCCGCCGTGTCCACCCGGGTGTCGAATCGCACCAGCGGTCCGAGGTCTTGGTGCACATGGGCCGTGAACGGGATGGGGCTGACCTGCCCCGCGGGCACGTCCACGCGCCAGATCTTCCCGCCGTAGGAGACCACGAGCGCCTTCGAGTCGGGGGTGAAAGACGATCCCGGCATCAGGTCGCGCGTGAAACGTGATTCCTGGTCGTCGCGCTGCACCGGGTAGACGAGCCACTGCTCGTCACCCGAGGCGAGGTTCCGCAAGCGCAGTCCCGTCTCGGCGTCGTGGCGCGTGGCATACACCAGCCATTTGCCATCCGGGGACAGCACCGGACGCATCGCGCCGCCGTACAGATCGGTCTGCGGGAACACCTTCCCCGTCTGCCGGTCGTAGATCGCGAGCTCCCACAGCGGAAAGTTCAGGTTGTAGCCGAAGCCCCCGCGATGGCGCGCGTACCACAAGTAGCGCGGGTCGGGACCGAATGCCGCCCCGAGCGCGTTGTTTGCGGTGCCGCGTCCCGGGGGACCGGGCGCCGGTCCTTTGTCGTCCTTCGTGAGACTGATTCCCGAGCCGCCATCTTTGTGGTACAGCCAGATCTCGTAGGTGCTGCCGATCGGCATGCCGGTCTTGGATGCCACGATGTAATCGCCGTCGGGCGTCCACTCGGGCGAGGCATACAGGCTCTTGTCGCCTTTCGTGACCGGGCGCGCGTTGGCGCCATCAGCGTCGCACACCCAGATGTTTTCCGAGCCCGAGCGATCCGACAGGAATACGATTCTCTTGCCGTCGGGCGAGTAGCGGGGCTGCGAGTCGAACGCGGGTCCCGAGGTGATCCGCTTCGCTTCGCCCCCGGAGAGCGGCAGCGTGTAGAGGTCGCCCAGGAGTTCGAAGACGAGCGTCTGTCCGTCGGGTGACACATCGAGGGAGATCCAGGTCCCCTCCGATGTCGTGAAATCGATGGTGCGCGTCGGCTTCAGGGGGAGGGTGTCCGGCCGCTGGGCGCCGAGGGAGAGGGGGAGGCACGCAACGACGGCGGCGAAGAGCGTCGCGGTGAAAAGCCTTCGCATCACTGGACTCCGGGGTGGAAAGCGACGGCGTGCCGGGAACGGAGGCGTAAACCTGGAGGCCGTGAGCACACGCGTCAAGCAAGGTGTTGACAAATGACGCTCCCCCCGCGATCATCCACCCCGAGCGATAACGAACCAGAGACTGTTTCAATAGGACCTGGGCTACCGCCCGGGTCGTTTCGTTTCTGGGGCCACTCGACTGGAGAGACCGCGTGGAAGTGACCGTAGGCGACGGGGACCGTTTGGAATACGTGTTGAAGAAGTTCCGTCGTCAGATCACCAAAGCCGGACTGTTTCAGGACATGAAGCGGAAGCGCTTCTACGAGAGCCCTGGCGCTCTACGGCGACGGAAGGACAAGGCAGCGGCCCGCCGCAAGGTGAAGTCCGCACGACGTCGCGAACAACATTAAGTCAGGAGTAACAGCAGATGGCACGCATTACCGGTATCGTGAAGTGGTTCAACGACGCGAAGGGTTTCGGCTTCATCACACCCGAGAACGGCGAGAAGGACTGCTTCGTTCACCACACCGCGATCCAGGCACAGGGCTTCAAGTCGCTGGCCGAGGGCGAGCGGGTCGAGTTCGACGTCGTGCAGGGCCAAAAGGGCCCGGCGGCGCAGAACGTTGTGAAGCTCTAAGCCGTAGGGCGAAGAGCAAAACGAACGGCGCGGTCCACCAGGGCCGCGCCGCTTGTATTTCTGGACAGGTCCTATTGCTAGCGCAGCACGATCCGCATCGCGTGCGTGTCCAGATCGATGTCCCACGTGGTGATGCGCGGCCGCAGGAACTCGTCGCAGTCGCGCGGCGTGAGCGACGCGGCATCGGCATCGAGGAACTCGAGCAGACGCATGCGGGCCTGGAGGTACGTGCAACCCTCCCGAACCGCCGCCATCCGCAACCCCACCTCGTCCTCGAGCTTGCGGTTCACGAACCCTTGAGCCACGAGGAGCAGCCGGCCGACGATCACGCGCTCGAGCTCGGCACCCTCCGGCCGGGCGAACCGCCGTTGCAGCACCCGCTGACGCTCGGGCGCGCACAGCTCCAACACCTGGCGGCACACCTCGGGGTCGGGCCGACCGGCGGCCTCCCCCGCCGCCCGCTCGGCACGGGCGCACGTCGGCAGGTCGTTGCGGTGCAGCCGCAGGAACTTGGTCATGGGCGCATACAGGTCACTGCGGCCAGGGGCCGGGGGACGGCGCCGGCCGGACACGAGGTCCGCCATATAGTCTTCCGTAACCTGAACCGCCTCAGCGAGCTCGCGCGGGGTGCGCTTGAGCTCCCGGAGGCGACGCCGGAGCAGTTGACCCACCTTCACAGGATCCTTGAGCGGGAGAGCTGCAGGCATCTCGAGCGAACTCCTTTCGGACGGCACAAGAAAAGGCCCACGAGTGCAGAAAGCGGCCTATCAGCACACCGCGGGCGAATGTCGCTAAATATAGCTAGGACAGGGCGTTAATGGTACCCCGCCCTTCCCGGGAAAGCTCCAGTTCGGCCTCGGCGGCCCGTTTCCGGGCCAGCGCGAGCGACCCCACCACGATTATGACCGCGAAGCTGAACCACTGGATGGCATAGGAGAGGTGGGGGCCGTCGGACAGCTCGGGGGTCGGCCAGCGGATGAGACCGGGCGGTAAAGGGGGGTAAGGGGCGGTAGAGGGCGGCAGCTGCTGGATGACGAAGGGCAAGAGCCGGTACGGAACCGAATCCCGGAGGGCCGCCGGGTCCACGTCCCCCCGAGTGCGGGGTGCCAGCATGCCGAGCCCGAGGACGACCGCGCTGTCCCCTTCCCCGTAGGCCGCCCGTTCAATGTGGTACCCATCCGGGGACGGCGCCCAGCCTCGATCCACAAGCACCGCGGCGCCGCCGGCGAGCCGGAGCGGCGTGACCAAGTCCACGCCGGGCACGCCCTCGTAGCTCCGGCCGTGCCACAGCCGCTCATGCGCGTAATCGTAGACGCCGCGCGCGACCACGCGGCGGTCGCGAGCCGAGTCCGCGGGAAGCGACCCGTCGACCTCGAGGAGCGGACGCGCGCGGGCGGCGATCAGGAGCGCGTTGCGCTGGCGCCGCTCGTGCAAGCGATCGAGCTGCCATACCCCGAGCCGGACGCAGATGGCCGCGACGAGGAGCGCGACCATCAGGCCGACCCGATCGCGCCGGTCCATCCTCATTCTTGGCCTCATTTTTGGCCTCATCGTCCGGCCCGCACGAGCGCGAGTTTCTCGACGCGCGACAGCCGCCGCACGGCGGCCTCGCGCCGCAGGGCCGCCGACCGGTCCGGCTGGCGCTCCTGAAACACCAACCGCACGGGGCGACGCGCGCGGGTGTACGCGCTCGCGGTCCCCGCATTGTGCCGCGTCAGGCGCTTTGGAACGTCGTTGGTGATACCCGTGTACAGCGAGCCGTCACGACAGCGCAGCATGTACACCGTCCACACCCGACTATTCCAACTTTGCGTCGAGCGTGATCTGCGGGATACCGGCGAGCGCCTTCGATACCGGGCAGCCGCGCTTGGCCTCTTCGGCCGCCTTCTGGAACCCGGCCTGATCGAGGCCCGGCACCCGCCCCTGCACCTTGAGCTCCATCTTGGTGATCTTGGGTGACCCGTCCACCATTTCCAGGGTGCACGCGGCGGTGGTCTCCACCCGGGTCACGGGCTTCCCGGCCTTTTCGAGGCCGGCCGACAGGGCCATGCTGAAGCAGGCGGCGTGCGCCGCGGCGATCAGCTCTTCGGGGTTCGTGCCTTTCTTCCCCTCGAACCGAGTCGCGAACGTGTACGGACCGTTGAATGAGCTGCTGCCGGCCTTGAAGTTCCCTTTCCCGTCCTTGAGCTTGCCTTCCCAGACCGCCATCGCTTGACTCGTGGGCATCGTCCCGACTCCGCTGAAGGTGAGAATCGGAAATCTGGCGGAACCGCTCAGGGGACGCTACGCTTGGGACGCGCGTCGCCTGCGACTGAGAGGACAACCGACGATGGCCACGAAGAACGCGAAGAAAAAGAAGGCCCGGCGTCCCGCCCGGAAACGCCCGGCGCCCCATCCCCAGCGGCAGCAGCCCGAGTCGCTCCGGCTCCGCTCCATGGCCGCGTCGTTCACCGTGAACGACCTGGACCGGAGCGTGGCCTGGTATCGCGATGTGCTGGGTTTTATCGTCGGCGAGCGCTGGGAAGACGGGGGCACGGTCCGCGGCATCCAGATGAAAGCGGGCAGCTGCGACATCATGCTCGGTCAGGACGATTTCGCGAAGGGACGGGATCGCAGGAAGGGCGACGGCTTCCGGCTGTGGGTGGCGACGGTCCAGGACATCATCGTCCTGGCGGCGCGCGTCAAGGCAAAGGGATGGACGCTCGACCGGGAGCCGTCCGAAACCCCGTGGGGCGACTGGGCGTTCGCCCTGACCGATCCGGACGGGTTCAAGATCACGGTGATTCAAGAGTAACAGTTGCGGATTGCGCTCCTCACGTCGAGCCGGTTCTGGCGCGGCTCGAGCAATGTCTTCGCCGTCCTCGGTCGCGGGCTCGCCGGCCGCGGCCATACCACGACCGCTGTGGTCGCCTACGATCCGCTGGTGGGCGGTTTCCAGGCCCACAGCCTGAGCGTGCGGAAGCTGCCCGTGGGCCATACGAGCCTCAAAGGCGCCCGCGCTCTGCGGCAGGCGCTCGGACGGGACGAGCTCGCCGCCGACGTGGTGCTCGTGGACCGGGCCCGCGACATCCGCCTGGCGGCGTTCGCCTCCCTCGGTACGCCGCTCGTCGTCGTGTACTGCATCAGTACGCCCCGCCCCCCGCGCGACCTGTTGACGCGCCTCGCGTTCCGACGGGTGGCGTGGACGGTGTTCCTCACCGAGCAGCTCGCGCGCACCGCGTTCGCCGAAGCGTCGTTCATGCGCCGGGCCGGACATCGCGTGATCCCGAACGGCGTGGACTGCGATCTGTTCCGCCCGGATGAGGCGGCAGGGCGCGCGTTCCGGCGGCGCCACGACCTGGGCGATGGCCCGGTCCTCCTCGGCGTGGGGGCGCTGGAGATCGAGAAGCGCTGGGACCTGTTGCTCGACAGCGTGGCCCGACTGGCGCCGCCCGCGCCACCGCTGGTGCTGTGCGGCACCGGTGCCCTCGAGGGATCGCTGCGGGCGCAGGCAGAGCGGCTCGGTCTGGACGTGCGGTTCGTTGGACAGGTGGACTCGGCGGAGCTGATCGGAGCCTACAATGCGGCGACGTGCGTCGTGCACACGCGCCCCGACGAGGTGTTCGCGCTGGCGTTGATCGAAGCGCTCGCGTGCGGGCGGCCGGTGCTGGCGGCGGGCGGCGGCGGGACGCCCGAGCTCGTGGGCGAGGCCGGCGTGCTGGCACCAGCCGGGGACCCGACCGCTTTCAGCCGCCTGCTGCAGGACCTGCTGGGTGATCTCGAGCGCCGGGCGGCCCTCGCGCTCGCGGCGCGACGCCGTGCGGTCGAGCGCTACTCCGTCGAGCGGATGGTTCGCGACTACGCGGAGCTGCTCGAAGGGCTCCCGCGCTCCTAGTGTAGGCCGCCGCTGCCGAACTGCTTGACGAGGTCGCTCAGCACCGCCTTGGCGTCGCCGAACAGCATCCAGGTGTTGTCCTGCACGTACAGCTCGTTGTCGATGCCGGCAAAGCCGGGGTTCTTGCTGCGCTTGATGGCGAGCACAGTCTTGGCCTTGTCGGCGTCGATGATCGGCATGCCGTAGATGGGACTCCCCTTGGCGTAGCGCGCGGCCGGGTTCACGACGTCGTTGGCGCCGATCACCAGCGCCACGTCGCACTGCGGCATGTCGGGATTGATTTCCTCCATCTCGACGAGCGCGGTGTACGGAATGTTCGCTTCGGCGAGCAGCACGTTCATGTGGCCCGGCATCCGCCCGGCGACGGGATGGATCGCAAACTTGACCGTCACGCCCCGCTTGGTCAGCTGGTCGTACAGCTCGCGCACTTTGTGCTGGGCCTGGGCCACGGCCATCCCGTATCCCGGGATGATCACCACGAGGCTCGCCTGCTCGAGCAGCTGAGCCGCGCCCTCGACCGTCTCCTGCTTCCAGGCTTTTTGCTCTCCGATGGCAGCCGCCTTCTGGACCGTCCCGAACGCGCCGAACAGCACGTTGGTGAACGATCGGTTCATGGCCCGGCACATGATGATCGAGAGGATCAGACCGCTCGAGCCGTCCAGCGCGCCCGCGGTGACGAGCAGCTTGTTGTTGAGCACGAACCCCATCGCGACCGCCGAGAGACCGGCGTACGAGTTCAGGATGGAAATGACGGTGGGCATGTCCGCGCCGCCGATCGGAATGATGAGCAGCACGCCGAACAGCACCGCGAGCCCGGCGATCGCGTAGAAGGCCTGGGCCGACCACGCCGCCGTCGGATGTATCACGACCACCACGCCCAGCGCCGCGGCGGTCACCAGCACACCGATGTTGACGAAGTTCTGTCCCGGGTAGGTCACCGGCCGCTGCGGGATCCACTTGACCTCCTGCAGCTTGCCCGCGGCCATGAGGCTCCCGGTGAACGTCAGAAACCCGAGGATCACCTCGGCCACGATGGCGCTCGTCCGGAAGGCGGTGAGCTGCGCCGGGTTCTCGGTCAACCCGAGGAAATATTCCGCGGTCCCGACCAGCCCGGCGGCGAGCCCACCGAACGCGTGCGAGAGAGCGGTCCGCTGGGGCACGGCGGTCAAGGGCACGCGCGACAGGGGAACCCCCACCACGAACCCGGCCGCGATCGCCAGCACGATCCAGCCGTGGTGCACGATGGCCGGGTGGAACCAGGTGGCCAGGACGGCCACGAGCATCCCCGCGACGCCCGCGACCACCGCGTGGCGGGCGGTCTTCGGGTCGTTCATCCAATACAGGGAGAAGATGAACAGCGCCGTCGCGAGGATGGCAGCGAGCTGGTCGACGGCGTACGTCATTGCTTCTTGAACATCTTGAGCATGCGGTCCGTGATCAGGAATCCGCTGACGATGTTGGTCATGGAGGCGAACAGCGCGATGGCCCCGAGAATCCGGATGGTCTTCGGGTACTCGGCGCCCGTGACCGCGATGGATCCGACGACCGCGATCGCGGAAATCGCGTTGGTGAGCGACATGAGCGGCGTGTACAACAGGCGGGACACCCGGCGGATCACGCCGAGACCGATGAACGTCGCCAGCACGAACACGAACAGCATCGACCAGTAGTCCCCGGCAGCTTCGGCCGGCACGGCCTGGGCCGTCATCAAACCGTCGATCATGACTTCCGCACCTCCCCGGCGTGGGTCACGCAGGTCTCGCGTATGATCTCATCGTCGAAGTCCAGCAGCAGTTTGCCGTCTCGGGTAACATGCAGCAGGAAGCTGGAGACGTTTTTCGCATACATCTGGCTCGCGTGCACCGGCACGGTGCTCGGCAGATTGACGGGGCCCAGGATCAGGACGCCGTGCCGCCGCACGTCGGTCCCGGCCTCCGCCAGCTCGCAGTTCCCGCCGGTTTCGACCGCCAGGTCCACGATCACCGCGCCCGGTTTCATGCCGCGGACGGCGTCGGCCGTGATCAGGATCGGCGCGCGCTTCCCGGGAATGGCGGCAGTAGTGATCACGATGTCGGCGTCCTTCACTTGCTCGGCGAGGAAGGCAAGCTCGCGGCGATGGGTCTCCTCGGACAGCTGCTTCGCATACCCACCGGCCGCCTCGGCCTGCTCGCCGATCTGCATCGCTAGGAATCTCGCGCCGAGGCTTTCCACCTGTTCCTTCACGGCCGCACGGACGTCGAACGCCGAGACCACGGCGCCGAGGCGGCGCGCGGTGGCGATGGCCTGGAGCCCCGCTACGCCGGCGCCGAGCACCAGCACACGGGCCGGCGACAGGGTGCCGGCCGCGGTCACGAGCATCGGGAAGAAGCGGCCGGTCGCGGCCGCGGCGAGCAGGACAGCTTTGTATCCCGCCACGGTCGCCTGGGACGACAACACATCCATCGGCTGCGCCCGAGTGATTCGGGGAAGCAAGGCCAGGCTGAAGGCCGTCACCTGGCGAGCGGCCAGCTGAGACACGGTCTCGCGTTCGGCCGAGGGCTGGAACAGTGCGACCAGCGCGCCGCCTTCGCGGCACAGCCGCGCTTCCTCTGCCGAGGGCGGCTGCACCATGAGCACGATGTCGCTCTGCCCGAACACGTCGGCGGCCGTGGCGACCAGTGTCGCCCCGGCGGCGCCGAACGCGTCGTCACCGAACGACGTGGCTTCCCCGGCGCCCCGCTCGACCAGGACCGCGAAGCCGGCCTTCACGAGCCGTCCGACGACGTCCGGCGTCAAGGCCACACGGCGCTCGTTGGCCGCGGTCTCTTTCGGGACCCCGATCTTCATGAATCCTCGTGATGGTGTCAGTAAACCAACTAGCCCTTCGGTAAACCGCCCCGCTCCCGCGCTTGCGCCAGCAGCCGCTCAGCGAAGTCGAGCCGCTCCGCGAGCTCGCCGACCTGCGACTCGAGTCCGAGCATGCGGTCTTCGAGGTCCGACACCCGCCGGTTCGACGCACTGGGCCCGATCCCGGCATCGGAGACTTCCCACCGCACTACCCGCCGCCCATCGCCGTCACGGAAATCGCCCGCCGCGACGACGACCACGTCGTACAGATACCAGATCCCCATCCCGCCGAGGGTGAGGCACAT
>DASQAM010000507.1:0-1703 GCA_035635735.1 Gemmatimonadales bacterium
GAGCAGGCGCACGTCCACGCCGGCCCGTGCGGCGTCGAGCAGGCTGGCGTACAGGGGCGGCGGAGCGATCAGATACGCGTCGGTGATCCACAGGCGGTCCGTCGCGCTCGCGGCCAGAAGCTGGACGGCGCGGTACATGCGTGCCCGGCCGGGCACGCCCGACACGACGCGCGCCGTTGAGGACCCGCATTCCGCGGGATCGGCTTCCAGCTCGTCGGGCGGAAGCGGCGTGCCGGCGCGCCGCCAGATGCGGGCGAACGCGTCGTCGAGTGCCGCGGCGGCGGGTCCGGTGACGGCCACCATGGTGTCGCGCCACGGCCGGCGCCTGCGCGCGGGGTCTCCCGCCCACTCGTTGCCGATGCACAGCCCGCCGGTCATCGCCCAACTGCCGTCGGTGACGAGCAGCTTGCGGTGATCACGGGCGAATACGTCGAGCGGGTGGCGGGTGAGGAGCGGGTGGAAGGCGCGCACCTCGACGCCGGCCTGAGTGAGCC
Organism: Gemmatimonadales bacterium; assembly: GCA_035635735.1. Lineage (GTDB taxonomy): Bacteria > Gemmatimonadota > Gemmatimonadetes > Gemmatimonadales > GWC2-71-9 > AG41. Next base: position 495 of record DASQAM010000507.1, read on the forward strand.
GCCGCCAATAGCGCCGCGAGGTGCCGAACGAGCCGAGGGCGTCGTACAGGACACGCACGCGGACCCCGGAGCGGGCCCGTTCGACCAGCGCGTCGGCGAAGCGCCGACCGGTCGCGTCGTCGCGGATGATGTAGTTCTCGAAGTGCACCCACCGGCGCGCCGCGGCGATCGCGGCGAGCATCGCGTCCAGGGCGCGGGCGCTGTCGGGGTGGTGCTCGAGGCGGTTGCCGTCGATGGGGCGGGCGCCCGCCGCGCGATCGATCGCGAGGGCGAGCGGGTCGCCCGCACCGGGCCCGGCGGTAGCGGGAACGCTCACCCCACGGCCGCCTGCCCGCTGAGACCGAGCGCCGCCTCCGCCGCTCGGAGCGCCTGAATCACGAAGGCGATGTGCTCGTCCAACGGTACACCCAGCTCGGCGGCCCCCTGATTCACCTCGTCGCGATTCACCCCGCGCGCAAACCCCTTGTCCTTGAGCTTCTTCTTGACCGACGACACCTCGAGATCCGCGAAGCTCTTGGACGGGCGCACCAGCGCGCACGCCACTAGGAAGCCGCACAACTCGTCCACGGCGAACAGCGTCTGCGCCATCAGGCTATCGCGCGGCACGCCGGTGTACGCCCCGTGCCCGAGAATGGCGCGACACATTGACTCGGGCACCCCCTTCTCGCGCAGCAGCCCCACACCCCACGCGGGGTGACCCGCCGTGGGCGAGTGCTCATGATTGGGGAACTTTTCGTAGTCGAAGTCGTGCAGCAGTCCCACGATCCCCCACGTCTCCGGGTGTTCGCCCTGCTTCTCCGCGTAGGCGCGCATCGCGGCCTCCACCGCCAGCATGTGCTGGCGGAGGGAAGGAGACTGGGTGTGCTCGTGCATCAACTGCACGGCTTCGGCGCGGTTCATGCTGTCTCCACGTTCCACCGTTCCGCCCACAGCTCGGCCATCAGGATGGGCCAGAGCTTGCGGGCGTTGTTGCGGGCGCCGGCGCGGTGCTCCGCGAGGAGGCGCGCGGTCGGCGCGTCCCGAAACAGCCGCGGCGCCGCGAGGTAGCGATCGGCGAGCGACCGCAGCCCCGCGTTGAGCCACCCTGCCACGGGCACCGACAGCCCGCGCTTCTTGCGGCGAATCACCGCCTCCGGAACGAGCCCACGCGCCGCTTCTTTCAATATCGCCTTGGTGGTGAACCCCCGCACCTTGAGCGCCGACGGTGCC
>DASQAM010000508.1:0-5310 GCA_035635735.1 Gemmatimonadales bacterium
CACGCGATGGCATGGGATCACCAATGCGAGGGGATTGGTGGCGCACGCGCGCGCCACCGCGCGGGCCGCGCCGGGGTGGCCGATGGCCTCCGCCACCGCGCCATAGCTCCGCGTCTCCCCGTAGGGAATGGCGCGCAGCGCCTGCCACACGCGCTGCTGGAACGCCGTCGCCTCCACGTCGAGCGGCAGGTCGAGCCGCGCCGCGTCGCCGGCGAGGTGGCGGAGTAGGGTGTTCACCCACGGGGCCAGCGGTGCGCCGTCCCGGCGCAGTTCGGCGTCGGGGTACTCGCGCGCGAGCTCCGCCTCGAGCGCCGCGTCGGACTGCCCGAGCCGCACGGCGCACACGCCCCGCGTGGTAGCGCCCACGAGGAGCCGCCCGAGCGGAAGAGGGGAGGGGGAGTCCACGATAGTATAGCCGATAATGCGCTGCGCAAGCATGTGTGCCTCCTTTCGCGCAACATGCCCGCTCGCGAGCGGCGCCGCTATCCGATTTTGACGACAAATCCCGCCGGGTGTAGCGTAGTGCCTTGCCTCGACCTACGGAGCGACCCCGGTGAGCGAACGCGGCACGCGGCCGGCCACGTGGTACCGGTGGCAGGATCTCCCGCGGGAGGAATTACACGAGCGGTTGTCACGCCGTCTCATCACCGGCGACCGCGTCATGCTGGCGCACGTGTACCTGAAGAAAGGCTGTGTCGTCCCGAAGCACTCGCACGAGAACGAGCAGTTCACCTACATCCTGGAGGGTGCGCTGCGGTTCCTCGTGGGTGAGACGGGCGCCGAGGAGATCGTGGTGCGTGCGGGGGAGGTATTGCACCTGCCCTCGCACCTGCCGCACGAGGCGCACGCGCTGGAGGATACGCTCGACATGGACGTGTTCTGTCCGCCACGCGAGGATTGGCTCAACAAGACGGACGCGTATCTGCGGCGGTAGGAAGCGGGTCCTTCTTCTTCTCTCTTATTCCACACCCGCGCGGCGTGTCATCCTGAGCGAGCGCGCGGAACGCGCGCGACGCGAAGGATCTGTTGGCGCATACGAGAAGCGGATCCTTCGCGCCTGCGGCGCTCAGGATGACAGGCCGCTCGGGTTCGCGAAAGAGGAGGAAGAGGGGGTGAGGATGCCTTACCGCCCGTGCCCGATGGCCCTGAGAAACTCCCGGTCCCACGCCGCTGCAATGCCCTCCCGCGGCGAGTAGGGGCCGGGCTGGTAGGCGCGCGAGGCTATCCCTGCGTGGCTTTGCTCGCAGATGTGCCAGTCCTGCCGGTTGGTCTCGTCCCAGAAGCGCACCGCGTCGTCGGGATCGAAGCCCGGCTGCCCGAAGGCATCGGGATGGAACAGCCACTCGCACGTGATGTGCGTGCGGTCGGGCGCCTGCGGCCACAGCGTGTGGAACATCACGTAGTCGGGGTGCAGCGACAGCAGCAGATTCGGAAAGATCGTGTAGAAGTACACCCGATTCTGGTCTTCCAGCGGCAAGTCTCCCACCGCCGGCCCGCACGCCCGACCGCTCATCGTCAGGCTGCCGCCCGGTGCCGTGATCACCATATAGCCGCCGAGATAGGGCCCGTCGAACAAGTCGTTCTCCCCGCTCCTGTACGGCGTCAGCTTGGCGAGTCCCGGGTGGATGATGGGGCAGTGCAGGCATTCGGAATAATTCTGGAACACGAGCTTCCAGTTGGCGTGCACGACGTACTCGATGCGGGCGCCCGAGCGCAGCTTGGCGATGTTGAAGCGGCTGAACCGGCCCGCGATCGGGGCAAACGCGCGCGCGAACGGCTCCGGCTCCTGGGCCAGATTGATGAAGAGGAAGCCTTCCCACTCCGCGAGCGCGACCTGGTGCAGGGGGTAGTCCCGCTTGTCGAACCCGGCGACCTCGTTCATGTGGGGGGCGCCGATCAGCGTTCCATCGAGCGTGTACGTCCAGGCGTGGTAGGGGCACTGGATCGTCTCTGACAAGCGCCCGCGCTCCGTCTCGCACAGCCGGGTACCGCGGTGGCGGCAGATATTATAGAAGGCGCGCACCGCGCCGTCCTGACCCCGGACGATCATAACGCTCTCGCCGCCCACGCCTCGGACCGCGTAGTCCCCCGGCTGCCCGAGCTCGGCGTCGCGGCCGACGCAGATCCAGCGTCGCGCGAAGATGCGCTCCCGCTCTTCAGCCCAGATCTCGGGTGCATTGTAGTAGCGCCCGGGCAGCGTGCGCTGACCCTGCTGATACGCCTGGGTGGCTTTGACGAACGTCGTCATGGTCCCTAAGGGTAGGGAGCGCCGCGCCCGAACGCCACTCCCCGGCGCTCGGGTCCGAGCCCGGCGACCAGGGCGCCGAGGATAAAGACGATGGCCGCGGACAGCGCCATGGCCTGTGCGTAGCTCGTGCGCGTGGCGAACAGTGCTTGCACGTGCGGGATCTGGCTCGCGATCGCCACGCCGAACTGGTAGGCGAAGCCCGGCAGGAACCCTCGCACCGGATCGGGCGAGAGCTCGTTCAAGTGCGCGGGGATCACGCCCCATGCGCCCTGGACGAAGAACTGCATGATGAACGCGCCGGCCCAGAGCAAGGGCAGCGTCGGTGCGAATGCCCAGACGGGGACGGTCAGCACCGCGCCGGCCAGCGCGAGCCCGATGGTGCGGCGCCGCCCCAACCGGTCGGAGTAGAGCCCGCACAACACACCACCGATCAGCGCTCCGACCTGAGAGAACGCGGTGAGCGCGGCGCGGGTCGTCGGACTGAAGCCCCAGTCTCGCTCGAGGAACGTGGGATACATATCCTGGGTGCCGTGAGAAACCATGTTCATCATCGCCATCAGGATGGTCAGGTAGAGAAACAGCTTCCAGTTCGAGATGATCGTCCGGCCCAAACCGCTCCAGTTCTCGTGGCGGGTCCCGCGCCACACCTCGGATTCCTTGACACGCGCCCGCACGAACAGCGCCAGCAGTGCGGGAAGCCCCCCGATGAAGAAGAGCGGTCGCCAGCCCCAGTGGGGGAACACGACGAGATAACACACTGCTGCCAGCAGGTACCCCAGGGCGTAGCCCTGCTGCAGCAAACCGGACACGACGCCCCGGTAGCGGGCCGGGACCTTCTCCATCACCAGCGACGCGCCCACACCCCACTCGGCCCCCATCCCGATCCCAAATAGCGCGCGCAGCACCAGGAAGGCGGTGTAGCTCGGCGCGAAGCCGGTGAGCACCTCCACCACCGAGTAGAACACCAGGTCGATCATCAGAGGCAGCTTGCGGCCGTAGCGATCCGCAAGCAGTCCGAAAACGAAGGCGCCCACCGGCCGGAAGGCGAGCGTCAGCGTGATCGAAAGCGCGATCGCGGCGTCCGACTTCCCGAATTCCTTGGCGATCGCGGTCAGCGTCATGACGACGAGGAAGAAATCGAACGCATCGAGCGTCCAGCCGAGGAAGCCCGCGACGACGGTGGCGCGCTGATCGCTGGCCGTTGGGGGAGTCGAGGTCATTGGTGTCGCGGTCGAGGGACCTCTAGATTACACCCGTTCCGCACATCCCACGACCCGGAGGATTCACGTGCGTGCAGGTGTCGTTCTGTTATGGATGCTGGTCTCGATCGCCGGCTCTCGTCTGTCGGGGCAGACCGGCGGAGCGCGTCCGGCGATCGTGGTGGTGAATCTGCGGTTCGACGGTGAGCACGCCAACGTGCTCCAAGCGAGCGACACGGCGGTCGTGGCGGCCGCGACGAGCAAGCTGCTGGCGACGCTGCGGGCGTCCGAGCTGGTGACCCTGGTCGATTCCAGCGCCGTCGCGGCCGCGGTCGCGGCGGCGGAGGCGGGCGGCGATCCGTGCGGCAACGCCTGCGCCGTGGCCGTCGCCCGGCAGCTCGGCGCCCGCTGGGTGGCAAAGGGGACCATCTCGAACCTGTCGAACCTCGTGTGGCTGCTCACGGCCGAGTTGTTCGATGCCGCGACCGGGAAGCCGGTACTGGCCGACAGCTATGAGATCAAGGGGGACGCGCGGACCATGGCGCCGGCCGGTGCGCACGTGTTCGCGCAGCGCGTGGAGAAGACGATCGGAGGCGCGCGATGACCCGGCGCGCCGGCTTGCTCCTCGTCGCGTGCCTCCTCGCCGGACACGACGTCGCCGCTCAGGTGGACTCGGGGGCCGCGCGCCCGAGCGTGCTGGTGCGCGCGGGGCGGCTCATTGCCGTGCGCACGGGCACGGTGCTCACGAACCAAGCGATTCTGATCGAGGGCGACCGCATCAAGGAGGTCGGACCCGCCGACGCCGTGGCCGGCCATGCCCCGCGCGATGCTCGGGTGATCGATCTGCGCAACGCCACCGTGCTGCCCGGGTTGATCGACTGCCACACGCACATCACGTCGGATCCGGGCGATTACTACAAGCAGCTGTTCCGCATGAGTCCGATCGACGAGGCCGTCCGGGCGCACATCTACGCCAAGCGGACGCTCGACGCGGGATTCACCACCGTCCGGAACGTCGGGGCCGGCGAGTTCATCGACGTGGCGCTGCGCAACGCGATCAACGAAGGGGCGATTCAGGGACCGCGCATGCTGGTGTCCACCATGCCCCTCTCTGCCACCGGGGGACACGGCGACGTGAACGGCATGTCCCCCTACCTCCGGTTCGATGGCTTCTCGGGGATCGCCAACGGTGTGGACCAGATTCGCGAGAAGATCCGCTTCGAGGTGAAGTACGGCGCGGATCTCATCAAGGTGCTGGCGAGCGCCGGGGTGCTCTCGGAAGAGGAATCGGTCGGGGCGCCGCAGTATTCGCAGGAAGAGCTGAACGCGATCGTGGAGGAGGCGGCCATGTGGGGCCGCAAGGTGGCGGCGCACGCCCACGGCGCGGAGGCGATCAAGCGCGCGGTGCGCGCCGGCGTCGCCTCAGTCGAGCATGGCAGCTTGATCGACGACGAAGGCATCCGTCTCATGAAGGAGCATGGCACCTACCTCGTCGCCGACATCTACAACGACGATTACATCATCGCCGAGTACACGCGCCTCGGCTTCCCTCAGAAGATCATCGACAAAGAGCGCCTGGTGGGCCGCCAGCAGCGTGAGAACTTCAAGAAGGCGGTGCAGGCGGGCGTGAAGATCGCCTACGGCACCGACGCCGGCGTGTACCCGCACGGCTGGAATGCGAAACAGTTCGCGCACATGGTGCGGTGGGGCACCACGCCGATGCAGGCGATCCAGGCGGCCACCGTGAACGCCGCGGATCTGCTCGGCTGGCGCGATCTAGTCGGCGCGCTCGAGCCGGGCAAGTTTGCCGACGTGATCGGCGTGATGGGCGACCCCTTGCAGGACGTGACGGTGCTCGAGCAC
>DASQAM010000509.1:0-2470 GCA_035635735.1 Gemmatimonadales bacterium
GGGGTTCGCGTTCTTCACCGAGGCGATTTTCCTGGGCATTTACCTGTACGGGTGGGACCGCATCTCGTCGCGGGCGCACCTCTGGGCCGGGGTGGCCGTGGCGGTGAGCGGGACCGCGTCGGGCGTATTCGTCGTCATCGCGAACGCCTGGATGAACGCGCCCACGGGGTTCGACCTCGTGAACGGGCAGGCTGTGAACGTCGATCCGATCGCAGCGATGGCCAACGCGGCGGTCGTGTCGCAAACGCTGCACATGACGCTCGCGGCGTACGCCGCCACCGGGTTCGCGGTGGCGGGCATCCACGCGTTCCTGCTCCTCAAGGATCCGGCCAACGTGTTTCATCGCCGGGCGCTCGAGATCGCGCTGCTCGTGGGTGCCCCGGCGGCCGTGCTCCAGCCGCTCTCCGGCGACCTGTCCGCCCGCCACATCGCCGTTCACCAGCCCGTGAAGCTCGCCGCGGCGGAGGCGCTGTTCCGCACGCAACCCGGCGCGCCTCTCACGCTCATCGGCTGGCCCGATGTCGCGCTGCGGGAGACGCGGTTCGCGATCGAGATTCCGTACGGCCTCTCGCTGCTCGCCTTCCACGATCCGCACGCGGTGGTCCAGGGGCTCGACGCGGTGCCACCGCCCGAGTGGCCGAACGTCCCGGCGGTTTATGTGTCGTTTCGAGTCATGGTCGCGGTCGGGACGTATCTCGCGCTCGTGGCGCTGTGGGCCGCGTGGCTCGCGTGGCGGCGCGCGGACCTAGCGCACAATCGCCGGCTCCTGCGGGCGATCGCGCTCGCCACGCCGATGGGCTTCGTGGCCCTCGAGGCGGGGTGGATGGTCACCGAGCTGGGCCGGCAGCCGTGGGTGATCTACGGCGTCTTGAAGACCCGGGACGCCGTCACGCCGATGCCGGGGTTGGTCGTACCGTTTGTCACCTTCACACTGCTCTATTGCTTCCTTGGCGTGATCGTCGTCTGGCTCCTGTACCGACACATCATCCGCAGTCCGGCGGTACCGGAATGGCGAGGATTCTATATGCCGGGAAGCGGGAAGCGGGAAACGGGAAACGGGATGTCCTGACATGGGCCTCGCCGATCTACTCGCGGGAGTCATTTTCGTCGCGCTCAACGCCTATGCGGTGCTCGGCGGCGCCGATTTCGGCGGTGGTGTGTGGGACCTGCTCGCGCTAGGCCCTCGTCGGGAGCGTCAGCGCGAGCTCATCGCCGAGGCGATCGGCCCGGTGTGGGAGGCCAATCATGTGTGGCTCATCCTCGCGATCGTGCTGCTCTTCACCTGCTTCCCGCCGGCGTTCGCGCGGCTCGGCACGCTGCTGCACATCCCCCTCTCGCTCGTGTTGATCGGCATCGTGCTGCGCGGCTCCGCGTTTACGTTCTGGCGTTACGGGGCGGACGAGGAGCAACGCTATTGGGGCGTGGTGTTCGCGATCGCCAGTCTCATCACGCCGTTGCTGCTCGGAACCACCGCGGGAGCGATTGCGTCGGGGGCGCTCGGAGCGGGGGGAGGGGCGACCCTAAAGGACTCCCTGGCGGTCGCGGGGGACGGGTTCTACACGATCTACGTCGCGCCCTGGCTCGACCCGTTCCCGCTTTCGGTCGGCCTGTTTGCGCTGATCGCGTTCGCGTTTCTGGCGGCCGTGTACCTGACGCTCGAAGCCCGCGAGCCGGAGCTGCGGGAAGACTTCCGCCGCCGCGCGCTGGCGTCGGGCGTGGGTTTATTCGTGGCAGCGGTGGTGGCGCTGCTGCTCTCGCTCAGCGGCGCGCCCCGGGTGCGCGACGGACTCATCTTCGCAACCTGGGCCCTGCCGCTGCATCTCCTCACGGCGGCGGCGGCCATCACGGCGCTCTGGGCCCTGTGGGTGCGCCGCTGGCGCGTGGCGCGCGCGGCCGCAGTGACGCAAGTGTCGTTGATCCTGTGGGGCTGGGCGCTGAGCCAATATCCCTACATCCTGCCGCCCGACCTCTCGATTGCGAGCGCCGCCGCCCCCGCGGCCACACTGCGGCTGGTGTTGGGCGCCCTGGCATTGGGCGCGGTCGTGTTGCTGCCGTCGGTGTACTACCTGCTGCGGGTATTCAAGAGTTCGGTCAGCGTCACCTAGCGTACTTGTCGGCACCCGAGAAATGCAGCGACACGTACGGCTCGGTACCCTCGACCCAGGTGTCGTGCCCCGGCGCGATGTGGAACAGGTCGCCGGGTCCGAGCGAGAATGCCTTGCCGTCGTCCATGACCACGCGGCACCGCCCCGAGACGACGAGCCCCACGTGCTCGACCTGACAACTCTTGGTTCCGGCCATGGGGCCGACATGGCTGGACCACTTCCATCCCGGCTCGTAGCTGGCGCGCCCGACGGCGAGATCGCCGATTTTCACGAGGTCGAACTTCCCCTTCTCGAAGTTGCGCGTCTCGTCGGGGCGGTCGAATCGTCTGATGATCGCGTCTTTCACGTCCTGGTCTCCTTCATCC
>DASQAM010000510.1:0-3757 GCA_035635735.1 Gemmatimonadales bacterium
TAACAGCAGTTTGGCCTTCGTGAGGACGAACATGAGCGCGAACTTGAACTTGAAGAACAGGGCGCCGAGTGCGCCGACACCGGCCGCCCCTTTGCCCAACCCTGATCCGTGCTTCGCGCCCGCAGGCCCGGCGTCGAGCGAGCGGCTCAACGCGGCGATCCGGGCAGAAACGACTTGCTGCTGGGTGGCGTCCGCCGGCAACAGGTCGAGTGCCTGGCGCCACGCGGCAAGGGCGGCGCTCGGGTCGCCGGCCTGCTCCGCGCGCTGCGCGGTGGCGGCGAGACGCTTGAGCTCTTCCGCGTGTACCAGACGTCGGCAGGAGGGGCAAGCGAGCAGGGCGGGCGCGATCTGTGTGCCGCACTGCGTGCACACGGATGGCGCCCGCCCCGCTAGATCTGCGTCGGTCATCTACGGAGGACTACGCCGCTGCGGGCCGAGCGGCGGCCTGGTACGGCCCTGTGACTTGCAGAGCGACGCCCCGGTTGAGCTTCCACGCCTCGTACAGCGCGAACCCCGCGATCAACAAGTGGATCGGGCTCGTGATGCCGATCATGATAGGAGCCGCATATGCGAGCGCGATGATCACCGCGAGGCCGAGGGCGATAGCGGGCAGGCCCGGGTGAGGCGACGTACTGGGCGCGGCGTCGTTGGACGCGCTGACTCCGGCGGCCACCGCGGCGGGCGAGGCGGCCCGGGCGCTCCATTCCTTCTGCAGCTCGCGGGCGATCAGTGAGGAGTCGGTCACCACGACGGCGGTGTAGGTGAGAAACACGGCGAGCAGCTGGTAGCGCCGGCCGCCACGGCCGTTGGAACCCTTGCGCACCGCACCACCCACCAGCAGGCCGACGACGATCGCCACGAGCCCGAACTCGTAGCCGGTCAGGGCCGCGATGCCGAAGTATAGCGCCGCGCCCACGACAGCCGCGCCGAGGCCCAGCGCCAACGCCTTCGCAAACCGCCCACCCGACGAACCGCGGCTCCACCCCGCCATGATCTGGTTGCGGCACGGCTGGCACGTCACGCTGCCGTTCACCTCATAGTATGACGTCGCAATGGCCTGGTTGCAGGCCGCGCAAGTGAGGCTAGACGGGGAGCCATCGCGCTCGACGTGATCGAACTGGAGATTCCCCATGGGAGCCCCAGCGGATGGTTGATTCACGCGTTCCTCCTGGAAGCCGGTCCGGACGTTGGGCGCGGGCCTAGCTTTGGAGACGCTGCTCGCGGTTGCAGTGAGGAACGACCAATGAATAGGAACCACAGGTCCTTGCTGGGGTTGCGAGGCAGTGAGATACCAGTCGGTATCTCAATTGCTGTCCCCGGACACTCTCATTGCCTATTGCGGTTCCCACAGGTATCCTAGATTCTGATGGGTATCAAACAGAAGCGCACGGCCGAGACGAAAGCGCTGCTCCTCGAGGCTGGATTAAGCGTATTCGCGGAGCGCGGCATCGAGTTCGCCACGCTCGACGACATCGCTCGAACAGCCGGCTTCACCAAGGGCGCGATCTACCGGCAGTTCCCCTCAAAGGGCGCTTTTCTGCTCGCCCTATTCGAGCAGTACGCGGCCGTGGCCCGGTCCGGTGCCGGGGCGCGCCAGGCGGCCTGGTTCATCCCCCTCACCCTGCAGTTCGCCGCCCACGCGATGCGCGATCCGCTGCTCAGACGACGCTTCGCCGTCGTGCTGGCGGAAGCGCCTGACGGTGGTACGCCCGACGGGCAGCTGCTCAAGGCGCTGGGACGGGTGCTGCCGCCGGCGCAACCTTCCCCACCCCGAGCGCCGTAGCCGCTCGCGCGGGCCTCATGGTCTATCTCCCTTGGCTCCTCCTGCCTCTGCTCGCCCCGTACTGGCTCGGGCCTATCGTGGTGTGGCTCACCCAGAAGGTCGGTGCCCGTCCCGTGTTCTAGCCCTTCACTCCTGGGCGACATTCGGTGCCCGCGGACGTGGCTGCCGCATTTCGGCAGACCTGCGACGCCCTGAGCACCGAGGGATTTCACGTCGTGGCCGATCTGTTCCAGACGGGGCAGATGAGGCACGTCAGCACTCGGGTCGCGCTGCTCGAGAACTCCGGTACGGACGAGCTGGCGCTCGCCGTCGCCATGTTCACCGCGGCGCGCCCCGCTCGGCTGGTCACGAGCTACGCGGAGCTGCCGACCAAGTTTCGCGACGGGCGTTCGGTTTCGGTCCACAACAGTCCGATCCCGGGGTCGTTCACGCCGCCGCCCTCCAGAGTCATCGTGCGGCTGCCGATCGTGCGCGACCCGGCGCGGCTGTGCCGCATCAAGCGGGCGTATCTCGAGCGACACTATCCCGGCCGCGAGCGCGCCCCGTTCGAGCATCAGAACGATCCGGCCCGATTCCTGGCGGGTGCGATGGCGCGCGAGCTGACGGAGCAGGTCGACGCGGGAAGGTGGCGGCGCGACGATCGCGCCGACGTGTTCCGGCCGAAGTTCACGAGCGCGTGGGTGATGACGTGGCAGTTGCTGCCGCCCTTCAGCATGCTGCGCCGGTGGCGCATCCGCCGCCGCGCGGCGGCGATCTTGCAGGAATTGAACATGGCCGGCCCCGATCCGCGTCCCATCGCGCAGCCCCGCACACGGGTTTCGCTCCGGTGGGTTGCAGTGGCCGTGATCCTCGTACTCCTGCTCAACCAGCTCGGGTCGCGCCTGCTCCGCACGACCTGGTCCGTGCCTTCCGACTTCGTGGCGCCGGCCGCCTTCCCCGACGCGGTCCGCGCGCTCGAGCGACTCGCGGGTGGGGCGGCGACGCCGCTGGTGGGCACAGACTCGGTGGGCGACTCTCTCCGTACCGAGGGCTTCCAAGTGAGCGTCCCGGCGGCGCGGGCGGAGCGACTCGTCGCTCAGGCGCAGCCGCGCTTCCTCGAGAAGGGATTCTACCTGTTTCGCTCCGAGCAACATTTTGGCATCGCGGGCCGCGGCGACCGCGTCGCGCTGTTCCCGCGCAGCGATCGGTACGAGATTCCCCGACTCATGGGAACGAACGGTTGGAACTACGGCATCGGCCCCGACAGCATCGTCGCGTGGCTCGAGGTCCTCGAGCGCGACCACCCGTTCATCCTCACGGGCATGGGGTTCGATTGGGTGGAGGGCCGGTTCCGCTCCACGATCAACGACGCCGACGCGCTGGCCCGGCGGTTTTACGCGTTCTGCCCCGACGTAGTGAACCAGGGAACCGAGACGGTGGACGCCCTGGCGCGCGAGCTCCGAGAGTCGAAGCAGCTCTATTGTTGGTGGGACTAGTATGGAAGGGCTCGCGGTCGTCGTTGCCTTCGCCCTCATGTTGGTCGGCTACCTCGCGGTATCCGCCGTGCTGCGCCGCATTCCGGCGCCGTCGCTCCGACTGCCTACCGGCCCGATCCCGGACACGTGGCCCGGGATCGTGGAACGCAATGTCCCACTCGCTCGGGGGCTGAGCTCGGAGGAGCGCGAGCGGTTGCTTCGACTGGTGCAGATATTTATGGCCGACAAACACTTCGAAGGATCCGGTGGGCTCACCCTTACCGAAGCGATGAAGGTGACGATCGCGGCCGAGGCTTGCCTGTTGCTGCTCCACCTCGAGGGCCCGTGCTACCCGACGCTCCGGACGGTGCTGGTGTACCCCCACGGATTCGTTCCGAAGTCGGCCGGGTCGCGCGGGACGGGCCAGGTCGTACCACCCCCCGTCCGTTTGATGGGCGAATCGTGGGGCGACGGCGTGGTCGTGATCTCGTGGGACGACGCCGTCCGCGGGGCGCGCAAT
>DASQAM010000511.1:0-6134 GCA_035635735.1 Gemmatimonadales bacterium
CCCGTTCAGGGTCCAGTCGAGCAGAAAGCTGTAGCTCGAGGACCAGGTCGAGACGCTCTGCGAGAAGCTCGAGGTGAGGAAGTTCTGCTCGCCGGGGCCCGCGTAGCCCACGCCGCCCGACGCGGTGACGCTGGGGAGCCATAGGCTCGACCAGGCGTTCCGGACACCCCACGCCGCCGGCGACCGGTCGTGGATCGTCTGCCGGTAGGCGGGGTTGTGCTGTCGGGCGAGCGCGATCGCGTCGGCGAGAGAGAGGGTCGCAGGGACTGGTTGTTGGCAGATGGCGAGGGCTGGGCAGACGAAGAGCCCGACGGACAAGAGCAAAGGCCTCATGAGCTTCCTCATACGCGACGCGCCCGCGGCAAGTTTCGAGACGCGACGAATCTAACCTCAGGATGCGGGCGCCCGCTCGGCGACGAGCCGTCGGGAGGGCACTTCGATCTTCGCGAGGCGGCCGTCGGCGCCGAGCCAGAGATGCACCAGACGGTTCTCCCCCCCGGTCACCGTGATGTGCTGCAGCGCCGCGGGGTCGCGGTTCAGCGTGGTGGACTGGACGCCAAGGTCCTGCACCGTGAGGAGCTCCCGCCGGCCGGCGCGAGGGAACACGGCCGTCACCGTCACCGGGCGGGGGCGTCCCTGCCAGGCGACCGGAAGGTAGAGGGCGAACACCGAATCGTCGACCACCCCGGCGGGAGGGGGAGCGGGGAACTCGCGAGCCCGCTCGGTGCGGCGACCCAGGAGCCGGACCACGAACCGCCCGCGCGTGAGCTGGCCGAGGATCCGCATGGGCTCACGGGGATCGGCGACGGTGTATTCCAGGCTCACCGGGTTCGAATCAGGGCCGAGCTCGATGATGGGGTCGAGCACTACAACCGGGCGGGTCCGGTCGTAGCGGATGGTGGTCGCGAGCGTCCAGCGGGTCACACCGGCGCCGGTGCGCACCGCCGTGAGGCGGAACGCCTCACGCGCGACCTCGACCGTATCCTCCCGAACGACCAGCGTGCCCTCGTCCACCGGGGTCTGCAACGCGAGCAGCGCCAGCAGGACGGCGGTCACGGGACGGGTACGCCGAGCACTCGCGTCGCGACGCGGTCGTAAATCATCTTATATAGCCGCTCGCCCTTCTCCCGAGTCGCGATGGAGGGCCGGCCGAGCGACCCCGGGGAGCGCTTAGGGAGGGAGCCCGCGCTGGTGCGCAGGTAGCGGGTGCGCTGCTTCTCCGGGAGCACGAAGTCCTGGGCGCGCTCCATGCGCACGAGCGGCGGGGCGAGGTAGAGGAGCAGGGACGTGTCGAGCTCGCTGCCGTGCATCGGTCCGTCGGCGTCTTCGAGGTCGTCCGAGAAGTCGAGGGCGAACACGTCGACGGTGAAGACGCGGGCCTGGCGCGTGCGCAGCGTGGAGAGCGCCTCCTGGTGTGGGTCGTGGCCGTGGGCGGTGAGGATGATGAAGCTTTCGACACCGGCTTCCTCCCAGGATCCGAGCAGATCGTTCATCCAGCGGTGCAGCGTCTTGCGGCGCACGGAGGCGTTGCCGGGGAAGGACCGCTTGGTGGCGGTGTTGACCCCATATTCGATGGTCGGGGCGCGGAGGATCTCGAGCGCCCCGGACAGGTCGTCGGCCAGGCGCTCGACGATGATGGTGTCGCAACCAAGCGGGAGGTGGGGGCCGTGCTGCTCGCACGTTCCCACCGGTACGAGGAGGCGGGCATCGCGCTCAAGAATGAAGCGTACCTCGTCGGGGACGAGGGTCTTGAGGTGCAGCGGCGGGCTCACGTGGCGCTCGCAGGCTGCGCCGCGACCATCGCTGCCGCCGAATGGCTGCACGGGAGCGGGGCGGCCTGGGCGTGGGCGGCGGGTGCGGCGGGCGTCGTTGCCACGCTGCTCGCCCTGGTCCGGATGCCGTCCCCCCGCCGGCGCCCGTCCCTCCGGCTCGTGGCCCCCGCCGCGGTGGCCCTCGCCTGCCTCGTCCTCGGTGCCTCGCTGGTGCGCGGCGTGCTGCAGGTGCAGCGGATCGAATGTTGCTGGCCCGAGGTGCGCGCGGGCAGGCTCCCGCGGGATTCCTCCGCCCTGAAGGGAACGCTGGCCGCCTCCGTCGCCGAGGCGCGGCGGCTGGCGGAGCGCGGCATGACGGCCGCACTGCTGCCTCGCGAGGCCGCCTTCGAGCGCGTGCGGGACGCCGTGCGGTCCGGCTCGCGGACGCCGGGCGTGGAGCGGGGCGTCGTGATCCTCGCCCCGAACGGCGAGGCCGTCGCTTGGGCGGGCCGCCACCGATTCGTTCCCGCGCGGGACACTGCGGAGCTGCGCGCCGTCATCACACCATTCTACGTGTCGCTCGAGGCCCGGCGCCAGACTCTGGACGGCGGGAGCGCGGTGGGGACAGTGCTGCTCGACGCGGTCCCGGCGGCGCCGGATCGGGACCACGCGGTGAGCGCACAGTTCGAGGCCGCCTACGGCGTGGCGCTGCGGTTCTATACGCCCGGTCTCGCGCCGCGAGCATCGGACGTGTTCGACTACTGCCCGATCTCCTGCGAGCGGGGCGACACCCTGTTCAGCGTTCAGCCGGTGCCGCCTTCTCAGGGCGACGCGAAGCTCGCCGCGCTGCGCGGCACGACGCAGCGCGGGGGCGCGGCGCTCGCGGTGGCCCTCGTGCTGCTCGCTCTGGTCGCGCCGGCGAGGCGCTGGCGCTGGCTCGTCGTGCTCGCGGCGGCCTGGTGCGCGGCGCGCGCACCGCTGGGCTCGTCGTTGCGCACGGCGGAGCTGTTCTCTCCCGCCGCCTTCTACCGCCCCGCGCTGGGCGTGTTCAGCGCGTCGGCCGGCTCGCTCATCGCGGCTGGGGTGGTGGCGCTGTGCGCCGCGAGCGCGCTGTGGCGGCGAGGGCTCGCGCGGCGCTGGTGGACCGTCGCGGGCGCGGCCGTGCTGGTACTCGGGGCGCCGTACCTCGTCCGCTACCTCGGCCGCGGCATCGCGCCGCCGGCGGGCGGCGTGGGGTTCGCGTTGTGGATGTCGTGGGAGACTGCGGTCGCGACCGCCGCGATGGCACTTATTCTCGCCGCTGCGGCGCTCGTGCGGGGCACCAGCGAGCCGCAACGCGTGCCGTGGACCCTCCCGGCGGCGTGCGTGTGGGCGGCCGGCGCCGCGTTGGCGGGGCTGTGGCTGTGGAGTCCCTACGGGGCCTGGCCCGAGTGGTACACCTTCGTGTGGCTCCCCGCCTTGGTAGGTGTGCTCGTGCCGGCGCCGCGTCGATGGGCCGTCCTCGGCATCGCGACGGTGGCCGGGACCGCGGCTGCACTCGTCACCTGGGGCGCGGCGGTGGAAGGTCGCATCGGCCTCGCCGAGCGGGACGCTCAGGGACTGGGCCGAGCACCCGACCCCCGTGCCGTGTCGCTGCTCGAGCGACTGGGGACCGCCCCGCCCGCGCCGCCGCCTCGCACCCCCGGCGAGCTGTATGCCTGGTGGCTCGCCTCGCCGCTCGCCATTGACGACTACCCGGCGAGTCTTGCGGTGTGGACGCGCGCCGGCGAGCCCCAGGCGGAGATCCGCCTGGCGACCGTGGACCTGCGGTCGTCGTTGGTGGCAGCCCTGGTCCGCTCGCCTGAGACGGAGCGCGGCCCGCGGGTCGAGCGGCTGGATCGGAGCCCGGGCGTTCACTACGTCCTCGTGCTGCCGCTCGGAGGGGCGGGCGCGGACGTGCTCACCGTGGGCGTGGGGCCGCGCACCAGGCTCATTCCTGCCGCGCGGGTCGCGCGGTTCCTGCAGGGGGCCGCGGGCGTCGAGCCGCCCTATGACATCACCCTGTCGCCGCCCGCGCCGCCGCCGGCCCCGGCGAGTGCCCGGGTGATTTGGACCCGGACCGGCTGGTCGGTACGCGGCGAGCGCCGGGTCGAGCTGCCGGACGGTGTGCACCACGTCCACGTGAAAATCGACTTACGCGATCCGTCGGTGTTGCTGGTGCGCGGCATCCTAGTGGTCGTGGTCGATGCGGGCGTCCTCGCCGCGTGCTGGATCGTGAGCCTGCTCCTGGCCGGCGGGTTGCGGCCGCGGTTGCCGCCAGTGCTCACGGCGCTGCGGACGAGCTATCGAGCGCAGCTGACTGCTGCACTCGCCGGTTTTTTTGTCGTGCCGCTGCTTGTGCTCGCGCTATGGAGCTTTCAGCGCCTCCGCGACGACGCCCGCCAAGACGGCGACCTGCTGATCGCGCAGACCCTGCGCGATGCAGCGGCCACGGCAGGCGCCCTCGAGCCAGGGCGCCCCGCCGTGGTCGGCCAGTCCATCGTGGACCTCGGGAACCGGCTCGACGCCGATCTTTGGCTGTACCGCGACGGCATGCTCGCAGGCGCGAGCGCGCCGGTACTGGGGGAGCTCGGGCTGGTCGATCCGTTTCTCGCCCCGGACGCGTTCGTGCGGCTCGCGATCCGGGACGAGCTCGAGCTCACTGATGACGCGCGCACCGCGGGTCGCTCCATCCGCGTCGGCTACTTCGTCGTGCGCTCAGAATCGCCTGAGGTCGAAGAGGTTCTGGCCGCGCCGCAGCTGCTCGACGACGATCGGGTGCGCCAGCAGCAAGAGGATCTCGCCCTGGCGCTGGTCCTCGCGACGCTGGTCGGGGTCGTCGCGGCCGTGTCGCTGGCCGGTCTTGCGGCGGGGGGCCTAGCGCGTCCGGTGGCGGCCCTGCGCGACGCCGCCGGCGCGGTCGGGCGCGGCGCGCCGTTGCCCTCGTTCCCGCCCGGGGCGCCACGCGAGTTCGAGCCCGTGATCTCGGCGTTCGAGCGCATGGCGGCCGACGTGACGCGGAGCCAGGGCGCGCTCGAGGAGGCGCAGCGGCGCACGGCCCAGGTGCTCGCCAACGTGGCCACCGGGGTCATCGCCCTGGACGGCGGGCTCCGGGTCACGATGGCGAACCCGCGCGCCGCGGAGCTCTTGGGCGCGCCCCTTACACCCGGTGATTTGCTCCCACGGGCGCCGGCGGAATGGCTCGTCGTCTGGAACGCGGTGCGGGAGTTTCTCGACGGCACGAGCGAGGGCATCGTGGAGCGCGAGTTCGCCGTGGGAGGGCGCCAGATCCGCGTGCAGCTTGCGTCCCTGGGACCGGCGCCCGACGGCTGCGTCGTGGCGCTCGACGACGCGACCGCTCTCACCCGCGCCGCCCGTGTGCTCGCCTGGGGCGAGATGGCGCGACAGGTGGCGCACGAGATCAAGAATCCCCTCACCCCGATCCGCCTCGGCATCCAGCACCTGCAGCGCGCGCGCGAGAAGCAGGACGGGCCGGATTTCGACGCGACGCTGGCGGAGACCGCGGGGCGGATCCTGGCCGAAATCGACCGGCTGGACGCGATCGCGCGCGCCTTCTCCCGCTTCGCGTCGCCGGCGGCGGAGGCGGAGGCGTTCCCGCTCGAGCCGGTCGACGTCCATGCCGTGGCGCGGGAAGTCGTGCACCTCTACACGCTGGGCGGCGCCGAGGCCGCGGCCACGGTCGCGCTCGCGGGTGAGTCGGGTGCGCCCGCGTCCGCCCGGCGCGACGAGGTGAAAGAGGTCCTCATCAATCTGCTCGAGAACGCCCGCAACGCCGGAGCCCGGCGCGTGACGGTACGCGTCTCCGACGGCGGCTGCCGGCTGGCCGTCGAGGACGACGGCCGCGGGATCGCCGCCGACGTTCTACCGCGCGTCTTCGACCCGGCCTTTTCCACCACGTCGAGTGGTTCCGGGTTGGGCCTCGCCATCGCCCGCCGGCTGGTCGAGAGCTGGGGCGGGACCATTGGGCTGGCGAGCACCCAGGGACGGGGCACGACGGTCACCATCCGGTTCCAGGGATCGCCTTCCCGCTCTCGCGCGTGACGCGGCTCACGCCCGCCTGTGGCGTAAACGCCGATCATTCACAATCTTGGTGCCCGGCTGAGCCCTCATTTCACGGGGAGCATCGTGCGCACATTCGTCGTCGGCTTCGGACTGGTGGTCCTGGTAGCCGGCGCCGCGGCACCGGCTGCGGCGCAGTGGTTGGTGACCGACGCACGTCGCATCGGCATGGGCGGCCTGAGCCTGGGCCGTGCAGGAAGCCTCGAGCGGTACAACCCTGCGTATCGCGCCGTCGACGCGCGTGCCGACCGACACGGGCAGCCCAAGGTGACGATCCCGATCCCG
>DASQAM010000512.1:0-5504 GCA_035635735.1 Gemmatimonadales bacterium
CTACGAGATCCCGCTCAAGCTGCACGAGCAGGGACTCGACCGGGAAGTGTGCAGGCGGCTGCACCTCGAGACGAAGGAGCCCGACCTGCGCGGCTGGGCGCAGATGGTCGAGAAGATCCTGAACCCGGCCGACCGGGTACGGATCGCCGTGGTGGGGAAGTACACCGAGCTCGCGGACAGCTACAAGAGCATCCACGAAGCGCTGGTGCACGGCGGCATCGCGCACGAATGCGGCGTGCAGATCGAGTGGATCTCGTCCGACCGCTTTACCGACCAAGCGGCCGCGGGCGAGCTGCTCGGCACGTATGACGGATTGCTGGTGCCCGGCGGCTTCGGCGTGCGCGGCGTGGAAGGCATGCTCGAGGCGATCCGTTGGGCGCGCGAGCACAAGCTCCCCTTCCTCGGGATCTGCCTGGGATTGCAGGCGGCGATCATCGAGTTCGCGCGAGACGTGGTCAAGCTCCCGGATACCAACTCGAGCGAGTTCGCGCCGGAGTGCGAGAACCCGGTGATCGCGCTGATGCGTTCGCAGGAAGGCATCCAGGAGCTGGGCGGCACGATGCGGCTGGGGGCGTATCCCTGCAAGCTGCGTCCGGGCTCCCGGGCCGCGCAGGCCTACGGAGCCCTCGAGGTGAGCGAGCGGCATCGTCACCGCTACGAAGTGTCGAACGTATACCGCGACGTGCTCGCCGAATACGGCATGCGGTGCTCCGGGCTCTCGCCCGACGGCTCGCTGGTCGAGATGATCGAGCTGCCCGATCACCCCTGGTTCATCGGCTGCCAGTTCCACCCCGAGCTGAAGTCTCGACCCACCCGGCCGCACCCCCTGTTCGCCGGGTTCGTAGGCGCTGCGCGCCAGCAGCGTCGGGCCAGAGGCGCGGCGCCCCTCGCCCAGCCGGAGCGGCTGTCTCAACTCGCCGGCCGCCGCGACTGACATGCCGCAGCACTTCGGAGGGGGAGGCTCTCCCTTCCTCATCGCGGGACCCTGCGTCGTCGAGTCCGACGACCTGAACCTGCGGGTCGGCGAGGCGCTCGCCGATCTCGCGGCCAAGGTCGGGCTGCACGTCATCTACAAGGCCTCCTACGACAAGGCGAACCGCTCGCGGCTCAAAGGGCCACGGGGGCCGGGCGCCGAGCGCGGGCTCGCGGCGCTCGCCAAGGTGCGGGCCGCAACGGGCCTGCCGATTCTCACCGATGTCCACGAGACCAGCCACGTATCCGCCGCGGCGCAGGTCGCCGACGTGCTGCAGATCCCGGCCTTCCTGTGCCGTCAGACCGACCTGCTCGTCGCGGCCGGTCGCGCCGGACGCGCCGTGAACGTGAAAAAGGGGCAGTGGATGGCGCCCGAGGGAATGGCGGGGGCGGTCGAGAAGGTGCGGGCGGGCGGAGCGCCCGAGATCGCCGTGACGGAGCGGGGCACCTTCTTCGGCTACGGCGACCTCGTGGTCGACATGCGTAACTTCGCCCGGCTCCGGAGCGCGTGTGGGACGCCGGTCGTGTACGACGGCACGCACGCGGTGCAGCAGCCGGGGCAGGGACCCGAGGGCTCGAGCGGCGGCCTGCGCGACTTCATCCCACCGCTGCTCTACGCCGCGGCCGCCGCGGGGGCCGACGGCTTCTTCCTCGAAACGCATCCCGATCCGGACCGCGCGCCGTCCGACGGGCCGAACATGATCCCGTTGGACGAGCTGGCGGGTATCGTGAGCGTCGCGCTGGACGTCTGGCACCGGGCGAGGGGCGCTGCGCAGACCGCGCTCAAGGGGCAGGGCGGTGTGGTTGTCAGGAGCGACGGTCAAGCAGCGCCCCTCGCCCGGGCCCGTAAGTGACAATGCTCGACCCTGCCGCCGCCCGCCGCCTCAAACTCGTCGGCTTCGACGTCGACGGCGTCCTGACGGACAATGGCATCTACGTCGGGATGGTCGGCGATCATCCAGTCGAATTCAAGCGCTTTCACATCCAGGACGGCCTCGGCGTCCGCATGCTCCGCACCACCGGACTCCTCGTCGTGTGGCTCTCCGGGCGAGAATCCACCGCCACAATGTTGCGCGCGCGGGAGCTCGCCGTGGACGAGGTGATCCAGGACCCGACCGCGCGCAAGCTCCCGGTGTTCGAGGCGCTGCTCGAGCGGCGCGGGATCGCCTGGGCGGAATGCGCGTTCGTCGGCGATGACCTGGCGGACCTCCCACTGCTGACACGGGTCGGGCTCCCGATCGCCGTGGCGAACGGCGTGGCGGAGGTGAAGGCCGCGGCCCGAGTCGTGACGACTGTTCCCGGCGGCCAGGGCGCGGTGCGGGAGGTGGCCGAGCTGATCCTCAAGGCCCGGGGTGAGTGGCAGGGCCTGCTCACGAAATACTTCCTGGAGCGTGGCGATGTCCCGCACGGAGCCCAGCGAACTCGCTGAGCGCGGGCGCCGCGTGCTGGTCCTCGAGGCCGATGCGATTCGTCGGGTCGCCGAGCGCCTGGGCCCCGCCTTCTCGGCCGCCGTGCGGCTGCTCGAGAAGGCCACAGGCCGGCTGATCGTCTCCGGCGTCGGCAAGTCGGGGCTGATCGCGCGCAAGATCGCGGCCACGCTCACCTCGACCGGCAGCCCCGCCTCGTTCCTCCATCCGGTGGACTCGTTGCACGGCGACCTGGGACTCGTCGGCAGAGACGACGTCGCCATCCTGCTCTCGAAGAGCGGCGTCTCCGACGAGCTGTTCGGGCTCGTGGGTCAGCTCAAGCGGCTGGGGGTGCCGATCATCGCGCTCACGGGTGATCCGGACTCACCGCTCGCGCGTCAGTCCGACGTCGTCCTCGATGCCAGCGTCACGGAGGAGGCGTGCCCCGAGACGCTGGCGCCCACCACCAGCACCACCGCGGCGCTGGCGCTCGGTGACGCCCTCGCCGTGACGCTGCTCGAGGTCAAGGGATTTCGGCGCGAACAATTCGCAGCGCTCCACCCCGGCGGTACGTTGGGCCGCCACTTGCTGCTGCGCGTCGCGGACGTCATGCTCGCCGGTAACGTGCCCGCCCTCGGACCCGATCGCCCAATGCGCGAGTGCGTGGTGCTGCTCGCCGAGAAGCGCGGCACCGTGGCGGTGGTGGACACCGCCGGTAGCCTCGTGGGCGTAGTTACCGCGGGCGACCTGACGCGGCTCATGGAGCGGACCGATCAGTTCCTCGACATCCCGGTGCGCGATGTGATGACCCGGACCCCGAAGAGCACGACGGCCGACGAGCTCGCCGGCGCCGCGGTACGGCTGATGGAGCAGCACGGGATCATGGCCCTGCCGGTGCTCGACGGCGGGCGCAAACTCGTTGGTATGGTTCACCTGCATGATCTCATGAAGGCGGGGGCAACATGAGATACTGCGCGGTGCTCGCTGCGTTGGTGATGGCGGCCTGCGAAACCGGCATCAAGCCCACGGCCACCATTGCGGCACCGGATTCGGCCGACCAGGTGCTGTTCGGCATGTCACACTACGTGACGGACGCCGGGATTCAGCGTGCGCACGTGCGGGCCGATACGGCATATTTCTATTCCCCGGCGCAGACCGCCGAACTCCGCAACGTCCACATCACGTTCTACGACACCCGAGGGGCCGAGACGTCCACGCTCACGTCGCGGCAAGGCACGTACCACTGGCGCAGCGGCGACATGGAGGCGCGAGGCAACGTGGTCGTGGTGCGAACCGACGGCGCGACGCTCCGGACCGAGGTGATACGGTACAGCCAGGTCCGGAACCAGGTCAGCTCGGACAAGGATTTCGTGTTCGATGAGCCGACGCGTCACATCAAGGGAACAGGCTTCACCGCCGACCCGGACTTCAAGGTCGTGACCGCGAACCGGGTGACGGGAGAGGGTGGGAAGTTCACCCTCCCGAACCAATGATGGCCACTGTGCTCCTCGTCGCCTTCGTCCAGCAGCCTGCGTCGCCCGCCGACACCACGGCCGGCCGGCCCTGCAAGATGATCATCGATTCCGTGGGTCGGCAGGCGCAGCAAGTAGAGGTGCGGCGGGGTGAGACCAACGTGTTCGCGGGCGGCGGCGTGCTGGCCCATTGTGAGGGCACCAGCAGCACCCTCGCCTCCGACAGCGTGGCCTGGTTCGCCGGCGTCAAGCGGTTCGACATGCTCGGCCAGAAAAATCCCGTGCACATCCGCGACACCGCGATGACGCTCGACGCGACGACGGCCGCCTACTTCATGGGACAGGAACGGCTCGATGCGCACAAGAACGTCATCGCCGTGAATCGGAAGACGGGGTCGGTGCTGCGCGGTCCCAACCTGACGTACTACCGCGCCGTCAGAGGTGTGCGCGATACGCTCGAGATGTACGCATCAGGTCGACCGAGCATCGACTACCGCGCGACCGCAGATTCCGGGGGAGGGGAGCCGTACATCATCGTGGCCGACCGGGTGCGCTTCAAGGGCAACGACCGGATGTGGGGAGGCGGGCAGGTGACCATCGACCGGAGCGATTTCGCGGCGCGCGGCGACTCGATGCAGCTCGATCAGACCTCCGGATTTGCCGTGCTCGTCGGCAAGCCCCGGGTGGAAGGGAAGGGCCCACGGCCCTACGCGCTGACCGGCACGCGCATCGAGCTCGGGCTCCAGGGGCAGGAGATCCACCTCGTGAAGGCGCTCGGCGACGGCGTGGCGACCGGGGCCGACTGGCGCCTCACGGCGGACACGATCCACTTGCACCTCGACCGGAAGAAGCTGCAGCAGGCGTTCGCTTGGGGGCCCAAGGACTCGGTCCACGCACGGGCCGTGTCGACGCGCAACACGATCGTCTCCGATTCACTCGCCCTCGATCTCCCGGACGAAGTGCTCACCGAGGCGCGCGCCTTTGGACACGCCCATTCGACCTCGACGAAGGAGTCTCCCAAACGGGACTCCACGGCGACCACCGAAGCGGACTGGTTCGCGGGGGATTCGCTCACGGCACGCTGGACGCAGGTCCCCGACTCGGGCGGAAGGTCGAGGACCAAGCTGTATCGGGTCATTGCCCGGGGCTCGGCCCGCTCCTTCACTCATTTGGCGAGCGAACACGACTCCGCGGGCCCGTCGCTGAATTACTCCCGCGGCAATGTCATCGACTGCATCCTGAAGGGCGACAAGGTCGATCGGTGCACCGTCACCGGGCACGCCAACGGCGTCCAGCTGGAGCCCAAGCCGCCGGCCCGGGACACGACGAAAAAGGCCGACACGACCAAAGCGACGGCCACGACGAAAAAGAAACCCGTTCCATGACCGCGCCCGTTTCCCCTCCGCACCTCGCCGATCTGATGGCGGCACGGGATTCGTCGCTCCCGCTCGCTGCCGCCGCGCTCGCCCGCGTGGCGGACGAGCGGGGGCACGCCCCGTTCAGCGAACTGGCCATCGCCTACCGCGAGGAGTTCCTCACGCTCCGGGCCCACTCGCGCGAGGCGGGCCTGCCGGAGCTGGGCGGGCTGTCGGTCGAAGAGTTTCGGACCAGCCTGCGCACGTCGGTGCTGCCGCGGCTGGCCCTGATGAAAGTG
>DASQAM010000513.1:0-1617 GCA_035635735.1 Gemmatimonadales bacterium
TTGTGGAGATCGACAAGGCGCTTGACGAGCGTGAGCCCGATGCCCAGGCCGGGTTTGGCCCGGTGTAGGCTGGTGTCCCCCTGGACGAACAACTCGAAGATCCGTGGGAGCAGATCCGCCGGAATGCCGGCCCCCGTGTCCTCCACGCGCAGGACCGCGTCGGGCCCCTCGCCCATTGCGGCTACCATGACCCGCCCGTCGGCGGGCGTGAACTTCACGGCGTTGTGGAGGAGGTTCAGGAGGATCTGCTCGAGGCGCGTTTCGTCGGCCTCGATCCAGAGGTCGTCGAGCGCGTGACAGGTGATGTGCCGACCGGGTGCGCCGGTCGCGACGGCCGTCACGGCCCGTTGGGCGGCGGCGCCGAGATTGACCGGGCTCGGGCTGAGGACGATCTTGCCGGTGGTCAGTCGAGTGACGTCGAGGAGATCGTCGACGAGTCGAACCAAGATGGCGACCTGCCGCACGATGATCTGCCGCGCTTTCTCGTTGCGCTCGTCGAGCGGACCCGTGACTTCGACGATGTGCAGCGCGGTGGTGATGACGCTCAGCGGATTGCGCAGCTCGTGGCCGAGCATGGCGAAGAACTCGTCCTTGGTTCGGCTGGCCGCCTCCGCCTCGACCCGGGCGCGCTCGCGCTCGCCTTCCACCCGTTTCCGCTCGCGTACGTCGAGGCCGATGCCGACGCGTGTGTCGTCGGCCAGCCGGACGTTCGTCCACGACGTCGCGATGACGCGGCCGTCCTTCGTGGTCATGTCGACGTCATGCCAACCGTCGGGGAGCGTGTCCATGTACGCGCGGATCTTTGCCCGATGCGCTGGATCGGGAGAGGACTGCGCCATCAGGTCGACTGGCCGGGCCTCCGCCGTGGCCCATCCGGTCAACCGCTTGAACTCCTGGTTGAGTCGCAGGACCTTGGTATTGGGTTCGTACACGCTGATCATCACGGGAATGCGATCGTTGATGGTTTGCAGCAGCGCGCTCTCGCGGTCGTGGACCCAGACCAGCGCGGCCATGCTCAAGGTCATCACGGCCATCGTCGCCAGGAACGTCTGCAGCATCAGGAGCGAGTCCGCTGGGGCGACGGCAAACGGGCCGAACCCCTTCACCGTCCCATAGAGGGCGATCCCGGAGAGTAGGAGGATCGCGGTCGCCGCCGCGCGCCGGCCGAAGCGGAAGGCGGCCCAGACCAGCGGGGGGAGGCACAAGATGGCCAACGGGTGCCGGGGGCCGAGCGGTGACAACCCGCCGAAGACCGCGTACCCGCCGAGGGCGAGGGACAGCAGCAGGCAGGCCGCCTCGACCGGGTGCCTCAGCAGAAGCGACGACCGCCGGTCGGCCCAGAGGAGCAGCGGCGGCGCGACGATGAGCGCGCCGGTGATATCCCCGAGCCACCACGTGGCCCAGATGGGGCCGAAGCCGGCCCACCGCGCGTACCCGCCGAGGGAGAGGCTGGCCACGCCCATCGTGGCACTGACCAGGGCCCCCGGCACGACGGCCACCACGAACGCGAAGATGTCCTGCGCGCGCTCGAAAGCGTATCGGCCGTGGGCGAAGCGGTTGACCAGCCACGCGCTGAGGAGCCCCTCGAGCGTGTTGCCGGCCGCGACGCCGAGCGAC
>DASQAM010000514.1:0-5337 GCA_035635735.1 Gemmatimonadales bacterium
GTGGGGCCGCGGCGCGCTCGACGACAAGGGCAGCCTCGTCGGACTGTTCGAGGCGGTGGAGCATCTCCTCGGGGCGGGGGCCAAGCCGCGGCGCACCGTGTACCTGGCGTTCGGTTATGACGAGGAGGTGGGCGGGCGGCGCGGTGCGGCCCGCATCGCGGAGCTGCTCGCGTCGCGCAACGTACATCCCGAGTTCGTGTTGGACGAAGGCGGCGCGCTCACCAATGGATTGATCGCCGGCGTTTCCGCTCCGGTGGCGGTGGTCGGTATCGCCGAGAAGGGATACGTGACCGTCGGCCTCACGGCCCAGGCCGAGGGCGGGCATTCCTCGATGCCGCCGGACGAGACCGCGGTCGGCATCCTCGCCGCCGCAATCCTGCGGCTCGAGCACGACCAGATGCCGCGGGCCATCCGCGGGCCCACGGCCGCGATGTTCGACTACCTGGGTCCCGAGATGTCGTTCGGGTCGCGGCTCGTCATTGCGAACCGCTGGCTATTCGGGGGACTCCTCGCGCAGCAGTTCGGCGCGACGCCCCAGGGGAACGCGATGCTCCGCACGACCACCGCACCTACGGTGCTGCAGGCGGGGGTCAAGGAGAACGTGCTGCCGTCGTCGGCGCGTGCGCTCGTGAACTTTCGGATTCTCCCCGGCGACAGCGTGGAGGGCGTCGTCGAGCACGTGCGCCGGGCCGTGCACGACTCGCGGATCAGCGTAGAGCCGCTGCCGGGGACGATGACCAATGCGTCGGGCGTGACCAGCGTGGACGCCGAGCCGTTCCAGCTGCTGGCGCGCACTATTCGGCAGGTGGTCCCCGGGGCGGTGGTGACCCCCTGGCTCGTGGTGGGCGGCACCGACTCGCGATACTACGCGCGTCTCACGCCCAACGTACTGCGCTTCGTCGGATCGGCGATCGGAAAAGACGACCTGCGTCGGGTGCACGGCATGGATGAGCGAGTCGGCGTGCAGGCGTACGCCGGTGCGGTGCAGATCTACATCCAGTTGCTGAAGAACGCGGCGCTGTGAGGCGCGCCGCTCACTAATCTCCGTCCCGTGATGTCGGGCCGTGGTGTCGCGCCTGCGGCGACGGCGTCGGAAGATCAGGGGCACTGCTCGAGAAGCACTGCTGCCTCTGGTCGATCCCCCGAACGACCCTGATCGCGAGCACCGCCGCAACGATCCCGACCGCGCTCCCGACGAGCGCCACGTCGGTGATGTTGGTCAGCTCGAGCGCCGTGCGCGCGTTCCGCACGGTGGACGCCACTACGGGCTGCAACACTCCCCAGGTCAAGGACGCCCCCCACCACCCCGACAGCAATGCAGGGGCAGGCAGGTCGTCGTAGGCGTCGCGGTCGTTCAGCGAGTCGCTGCGCAGCCAGAGGTCCTTCATGACCTGATAGGCGCGGACTAGATTGACGAGCGGAATGAACCAGTAGGCGACGGCCTGGCGCGGCGTGAATCGCGACCGCTTGGAGCCGACGAGCGCGAGATTGCGGTAAGCCCGTCGCAGCCAGATCAACCAGACGATCCCGGTCCCGAGGAGCGCCGCCAGTCTCATCGTCGCGATCGCTCGGTCTGGCGCGTCGGGCGTGGCGGCCTGCGCCTGCAGCTGTGGTACGCCCGCCGTCCAACGAGGGAGTTGGGCGCGGTGCGAGACACGGGACACGAGGGTCCCGGCCTCGAGCACCAGGCAGGCGAACAGGAGGTACGTCGTCCATCGCGCCACGATGTGTTCGGCGCGGCGCGCGGCGCTCAGGTCTTGGGGCATCGAGCAGGGACTGGGCCGCCGCGAAGGGCGCAATCCTCGTGCCCGTTCCATCGCCCGGCCGACGCGCGCCCAGCTGTCGCGTGCCTGCAACGGCGGCTCAGCACGCGACCCTCCGTGGGCGTATCAAGAAAAAGAGGAGGAGAGTCATGAGACTTCAGGTTGCTGTGCTGTGCGCGACCGCGCTGGGGCTGTTCGCCTCGTCGGCGCTGGCGCAGCGTCCGTCTGGCGGTGGTCCGGAGCGGCGGGCGCAGATGCTGTTCAAAGGCATCACTCTCACGCCGGAGCAACAGGCGAAGGTCGATTCGATCCAGACGTACTATCGCGAACAGATGCCGTCCCTCACGCCCGGGAGTCCGCCCGACTCCGCCACGCGGGAGAAGGTTCGGGGGCTGTTCCGCCGCGAGGTGGCGGACATTCGCGCGGTGCTGACCGCCGACCAGCAGCAGGCCCTTGACAAGAACCTGGCCGAGATGCGCAAGGGACACCGGGGAAGGCCCTGAGCCCGCGGCGCGGCCCCCTTTCCCGCGCGTCGTTGCCTGGCTCGCTCGCCTCCCCCTACCTTTCTGGTGTGGCCCCTTCTGACACAGTCCAGGCGCGGGTCGAGCGCGCCCTGTCACAGCTCAAGAACCCTCGCAGCGGGAAGGACATCCTCTCGACCGGCATGGTGAAGGACCTCGCCGTGGCGGGGGATGGTACGGTCACGTTCACGTTCCTCCTGGGCCGAGACGATCCCGGCTCGCTCGCGCGCGAGGTGCGGAAGGCGGTCCAGGGCGTGCAGGGTGTGACAGGTGTGCGGGTGAACGTCGCCGACGCGAGCACTGCAGCGGAGGGTACCGCTCCCCGCCAGCCCGCTCCCCGGCCCGGTCCCGGAGGCGTTCCGCCGCCGCCCACGCCCGTCGAGCTCCCCCACCTCGGCACCGTCCTCGCGATTTCGTCGGGCAAGGGCGGCGTGGGCAAGTCCACCGTCTCCGCGAACCTCGCGGTCGCGCTGGCGCGCGCGGGCCACCGCGTGGGGCTCATGGACGCCGACATCTACGGGCCGAACATCCCGCGGATGATGGGTGTGGACCAGAAGCCGGAAGTGCGGAGCGGCAAGATCCAGCCGCTCGAGGCCCACGGCGTGAAGCTCATGTCGCTCGCGCTCATCGTCGAGCGAGACTCTCCGGCCATCTGGCGCGGCCCCATCATCATGAAGGTGATCGGGCAATTCGTGAAGGACGTGGACTGGGGAGAGCTCGACTACTTTCTTGTGGACCTGCCACCGGGGACGGGCGACGCGCAGCTCTCGCTCGCGCAGACCGTAC
Organism: Gemmatimonadales bacterium; assembly: GCA_035635735.1. GTDB lineage: Bacteria > Gemmatimonadota > Gemmatimonadetes > Gemmatimonadales > GWC2-71-9 > AG41. Next base: position 3,071 of record DASQAM010000514.1, read on the forward strand.
ATATCCGCGCCGCCATCATCGTGACCACGCCACAGGAAGTCGCGGTGGGCGATTCCCTGCGTGGCGCGAAGATGTTCGAGCGCGTCGGTGTTCCGGTGTTGGGTGTGGTAGAGAACATGAGCTACTTCGTGTGCCCCCATTGTGGTGAGCGCACGGAAATCTTCCTCGCCGGTGGGGGGACGCGGCTCGCCGACGAGCTCGGCGTGCCGCTGCTCGGTCAGGTGCCGCTGCAGGCGCAGCTGGCGGATCTCGCCGACACCGGCCGGCCGGTTGTCGCGGCCGATCCCGGCTCGCCGGCGGCGCAGGCCCTCGAGGCCGTCGCCCGGCGGGTGTCGGACGCGCTGGCCGCGCTGCCGCGCTGACGGTGCGGGTTCTCCTTCTTGCGCTGTCCCTGTTCCAGCACCCCCGCGCCGAGCGACCCGACGTGCGCGCCGGGCTCGACACGCTGTACGGCGGGGGCTTTCCCGCCGCCGCCGCCTATTTTGCCGAGCTTGCCGGGCGCGACTCGACCGACCCCGCGCCCGTGACCTTCGAAGCGAGCGCGTACATCTGGTGGGCCGCGGCGCTCGAGAACGACTCCTACGAGGCCGTGCGGATCGACTCGCTGCTCGATCTCGCGATCGCGCGTGCTCGCGCCACCGCTCCCGGCCCGGCTCATGACTTCTGGCTCGCGACCGCGCTGGGGTATCGTGCGCGCCAGCGCGACCTGCACGGACATTCGTGGAGCGCCGCGAAGGACGGCAAGGCGATGCGCGACGCCTACGGCCGCGTGCTGGCCGTGGACTCGAGCTGCACCGACTGCTATCTGGGACTGGGCGTGTACCAGTACGGTCTGGCACGCGCGAGCGCCCTCGCCCGCCTGGTCGCGAAGATCGTGGGATTGGGAAGCGGCAACGCGGAGCAGGGCATCGCGTATATGCGCCGGGCAGCAGCGGAGGGAGACTTGGCGCGCGTGGAGGCCGGCTGGGTGCTCGCCGCGGCGCTGGTGCGGGAGGCGGCGCGCGATCCGGCGCGGCGCGCGGCGCTCGAGCGGGATGCCCGCGACGCGGTGCTCCGGCTCAGCTCGCGCTATCCCGGGAATCCGGTGTTTCACCGATTCTTGCGAGAGACCGCCCAGCCTGCGCCTTGAGCTCCGGTGACGGCGGTCACCCCCTGTTGCGGTCGCGCCACTCTACCATTACTGCCGGAAAGCCTTACCATGCTCCGGATGGCACTACGAGAAGGGGCGGCATCAGCCGACCCGCAATGGGCTCGGCTGCAGGTCGACGTGAACTGTCGAGTGCGCCGTGGTGCGTGGTACCGGGTGGCGGACTTGACGTCCGCTGAAGCGAGGCTCGACGTCAACCGGGAGCAGATCCCTGTGCCGCGCACGTCCCTGAAAATTGTTTCGGCACCGCCCCAGCACTGGACGATCGTCGCCCGCCCGCACGATGCGAGAAGCCTGCCTGCGCACTGGGGCGACAAATACGCCGTGTGCCCCGGCTGCCGCAACCGCATGGAGCTGAAAGGCGCGCCGCACACGATGCACTGCGCCCGGTGCGAGTGCATCTTCCGCGTCGGGTGGGAGGAGTGGTTCATCGGAGAGGGTTGAGCGGCGGTCACGCCGTTGCAGCCATCTCACCCTTACGTATCGTCGAAGGCGCGCGCCCCGCCGTCCCGAGACACCGAGGACTGGGATGATCCAGTCGCGATTGCTCAGACGTTTGGGGTTGCTCGCGGCCCTCGCGGCCGGCTACTTCGTGGCCGGCAAGGTGGGGCTCGAGGTGGCGTACGTCCACCCGAGCGCCACCGTCGTGTGGCCCCCCTCCGGTCTCACACTCGCGGCCTTCCTGCTCCTCGGTTATGAGGTCTGGCCGGGCATCCTGCTCGGCGCCTTTCTCGTCAACATCACCACCGCGGGCGACGTGGCGACGTCCGCCGCCATCGCGGCCGGCAACACGCTCGAAGGGCTCGTCGGCGCCTATCTCGTCAACCGGTTCGCCCGCGGCCATCGGGCCTGCGAGCGTGCGCGGGACGTGTTCAAGCTGGCGGGGCTCGCCGCGTTCCTCAGCACGACGATCAGCGCCACGGCCGGCGTGGTCTCGCTCTCTCTGGGCGGCTTCGCGCGCTGGACCGACTTCGGGTCCATCTGGTCCACCTGGTGGTTGGGCGATGCCGTGAGCGATCTGGTCGTGGCGCCGGCGGTGCTCCTGTGGGCCGCGCGCCCCCGCGTGCGCTGGACCCGGCGCCAGGTGCTCGAGGCCGTCGGGCTGCTCGCGTGCCTCGCC
>DASQAM010000515.1:0-1890 GCA_035635735.1 Gemmatimonadales bacterium
CCGAAGCCGGTCTTCGAGCAGAAGATTCAGCAGCATCTGTCGTAGCATCCTCCCCGGAGGACCATGCGCGCGAGCACCGCTCGCCTGATGAATTCGCCGGTTCGCCTCGCGGACCTGACGTTCCCGCAGGTGAACCGGCTGGTTCATCGCACCCGGCTCGCGTTCATCCACCTCGATAACCTCTTCGCCTTCGGTAAGCGCGACCGCGACGGTCGCGTCGACGGCTACATCACGGCTTACCTGCCGGAGGAGTGCCTGCTGCTGTTCTTCCGCAAGGGCGAGGCCGTGAACGCCGCGTCCCTCGACACCACGGGGCGACGTGTCATCACGATCACGGAGGCACTGAAGCGGATGCGCGCCGAAGTCGAGCGGGGCGAGCTGGCCTACTCGGCCGCGCCGATGGAGCAGCTCGCCTGGATGTATCAGTCGTGCGCCGCGCCGGTCGAGATGCGCACCGTCGATCCCGGACAGCCGGGCGCGTTCTTCGCGGCCTTCGCGCGGGACAAGACCAGCGGCATCCTCGAGCTGACGTCGAACGCGCGCGTGTCGTACGTGCGGTTCGACGGCGGACGCTACGCCAGCGGCTACTTCTGCGACAAGCCGGACGTGATGGCCATTCCCAAGTTTCTCGAATCGCAGTTCCACCCGGCTCCGGACCGGCAAGCGCCCATCCTCACGGCGGCCGTGTTCCCTTATGTGGCCGATCTGCCGCAGCAGGCGCCGAACGCCCTCATCAACACCTACCGTGAGCTGTACTGGCGCATCGTCGACGAGGTGGACAAGGAATTTCCGGGCGAGGCGAAACGCCGGGCGCAGAAGGTGAGCTCGGGGATCGTGGACGCGCACAAGGCGATTACGATCCTCTCGGCGCCGCGCGGCACGGATACACCCGACTCCGTAGTGCAGCCGGAGGAGCTCTCCAATGCGCTCACCGATTGGTCCCTCCAGTTGCTGGAGGGCGTCGAGGTGATGATGCCGGGAACGGCGCCCAAGATCCTGCGCGAGGCCACGCGCGAGCACCGCTACGTGCTGCAATCGGCGGGCTACTACGGTCGTCTGCCGTGGCCGGTGTCGTGGTGAGATGGCGGGCACCCTGTACGTCGTGGCGACGCCGCTCGGCAACCTCGAGGACCTCTCCCCGCGCGCGGCCGCCACGCTGACGCGGGCGGCGGCGGTCGCGGCCGAGGACACGCGCCACACCAAACCACTGCTCGCCCACGTCGGCTCGCGCGCCGAGCTGATCAGCTTCCACGCGCACTCGAGCGACGCCGCGCTGCGCCGGATCCTGGATCTGTTGGCGACCGGTAAAGACGTGGCGCTCGTGACGGACGCCGGGACGCCCACGGTGAGCGATCCGGGCGCGGTCCTGGTCGCCGCCGCCCGGGAACGCGACATCCCCGTGATCACGGTGCCGGGACCGACCGCCGTCGCGGCCGCCTTGTCGGTGTCGGGACTGGGCGCCGATCGTTACCTGTTCCTGGGCTTCGTCCCGCGCAAGGGCGCTGAGCGGCGGCGCCTGCTCGACCTGGTCGCGAAGAGCGAGTGGACCGTGGTGCTGTTCGAGGCACCGCCGCGCGTCGCGGAGCTGCTCGCCGACCTCGCGGCGGCGTGTGGCGCGGACCGACCCGCGGCTGTGGCGCGCGAGCTCACCAAGCTGTTCGAAGAGACCCGCGCCGGGACCCTGGCCGAGCTGGCGGGTTACTACGCCGAAGCGCCCGCCCGCGGCGAGGTGACGGTGATGGTGGCGGGCACCGGCAAGCCGGCGCGGGAGGAGCGCGCCGCTCCGCCCGACCCCAAGGAGCGAGCCCGCGCGCTCCTGGCACAGGGGATGACGCGCCGCGACGTGGCCGAGCAGCTCGCGGTGGAGACGGGGATTACGCGAAATACGGC
>DASQAM010000516.1:0-6269 GCA_035635735.1 Gemmatimonadales bacterium
GTGGTAGATCAGTAGCGAGCGCCGCCGCCACCTGGGCCGCCGTCGCTTCATCCATTCCGCGTTTCTGCGCAAGCTCGAGCGCCGCCCGCCCCAGCGCGCGGTACAGCACCGCGTCGTCATGTGTCAGCGCCTCGAGATGGCGGCGGATCGTCGCGACGTCGCCTCGTTCCACCGGACCGGTGAGCGCCACCATCGGCTCCTGGCGGCTCAGGTTCTCGAACGTCCCCTCCACCAGGGGGCGCAGCGCCTGCCACGCCTCCGCGTCCGACAACCCGGCATGCCGTAGCAGGCGTTGGGCTACGGCCTCAACCACCACGAAGTAATTGGAGGCGAATACCGCGCTCGCGTGATAGATCGGCTTGGCCTTGGACGGGATGTGGAACGGCCGCAAGCCGAGCTCCTGCGCCAGCGCTTCCGCCGCCTGGACCGCGCGGGGCATTCCTTCGACCGCTGCCCAGGCGCCCTTCAGTCGCTCCGCCGCGTGCTCCGGACTGGAGATGGTCTGAAGCGGGTGGAGCGATCCGAGGGCCGCGCGGGATGCCACCAGGGGGCCGAGCGCCTCCTGGCCCTGCGCGCCGGACAGATGCAACACTACCTGATCGCCGCGGATCGCTCCGGCGCGGGCCAGCGCCTCCGCCAGGGGCCGGATCGCGTCGTCCCGCACGGCGAGAATGACGACGCCCGCCTGGGCGATCCAGGCGGGCGGCTCGTTTTCAGGACCAACGGTGAGCTTGAGAGGCTTCGGGACCGGTTTCTTCCTGCGGCCGTGGAGGCGGACGTCGTAGCGCCTCCCCTCCCCCGCGCGCGCCAGCGCGAGCGCCAATCCGACCCCGGCGCGGCCGGGCCCGATGATCCCCACGACGTGGGGCGGCAACTTAGTTCCGCAACGGCGCCGGCGTTTGTGCCGCGGCCAGAGCCATGAGATCCTGGGGAGACTTGGCGCGGCGCGCCAACGCCAGGGCGGCCCGTACCTGGCGGTCTTCCTCCCGCTGGCGGCGCACCTCCGCCGGACGGCCGAAGACATAGCGGGCGATCTCGTAGCCCAGATCCTGGGTGATCACGTTGCGGGCGCCCGCGACGACACTGTCCGGCACGGCGACTCCGCGCGCCCGCAGCCGCCGGATGATCTCGTCCGCCATGTCCGGTGTGACGGTGAAGTCCGCAGTCTTCATCCGACCGGACGTCTTCACTTCGAGCGCGTAGGCGGTGCGCACGTCCCAATAGGTCGGGATCTTGTTGCCCAAGCCCTTGATGAAGCCGCGCTCCGCCGTCGTGAACGTGTCGGGCACGACGAACAGGTCCGGCCGGATACCACCGCCGCCCATGACGACCCGGCGATGGTCGGTGTGGAACACCAGCGAGGAATCGACCTTCGTGCTGTCGTGCCCCAGCTCCGCGGCCTCGGCCTGCGCGAGCTGGTCCTCTTCGTTCTTGCTCTTCCGCTGGATGGTCCGGCCGCTCGGCGTGAACCACCGCGCCGTCGTGAGCTTCAGCGCCGTCTCGGGCGTGAGCTGCCACAAGGACTGCACCAGCCCCTTGCCGAAGGTCGGCGTTCCGACGACCACGGCGCGGTCGTGATCCTGCAGCGCGCCGGTGATGATCTCGGCCGCGCTCGCCGTGCCCCCGTTGGTGAGCACCACGACCGGAAGGTTCGGCCACGGCTGTGGCTTCGCGTCGCGGTACGTTCTGGACGTGGTGGGCGCACGGCCCCGCGTCTCCACGACCTCCTGTCCCGGGTCGAGGAACAGCTCGCTCACGGCGACGCCCTGGTCGAGCAAGCCTCCCGGGTTGCCCCGCAGATCGAGCAGCAACGACTTCATCCCCTTCTGGACCAGGCCGTTCACGGCGTCCGTGAGCTCCTGGGCAGACGTCTCGCTCACCGGCGTGAGCAGGACGTAACCCACCTTGTCGTCGAGCATCATCGAGACCTGGACCGAGCGGATGTGGATCGTGGCTCGGGTGAGCTTGAAGGCGAGCGGTCCCTCGACCCCGACCCGGCGCACCTTGAGCTCCACCGCGCTGCCGGGCTCGCCGCGCAGCTGCTTCACAGCCTGATCGTTCTTCCACCCTTCGGTCGAGCGACCGTCCAGGGCGGTGATCTGATCGCCCGACTGGATCCCCGCCCGCTCCGCGGGCGTGTCGGGGAGCGGCGCCACCACCGTTATCCAGCCGTCCCGCACGTCGATCTGGATGCCGAGGCCGCCATAGTTGCCGGTCGTCGCCTCGTTGAGCGCCCGGAAGTCGTCCCGCTTCAGGAAGACCGAATACGGGTCGTGCAGCTGGTCGAGCATGCCGTCGATCGCCATCTGATACAGCCGGCGCTCGTCGAGCGAATCGACGTAGAAGTCGGCGACGTGCGCGAGCACGTCCTCGAACAGACGCGCCTGCTGGTAAACGGATCCGGTGGGAGCGGTCTCGCGCTGCAAGAGCCAACCCCCGGTGGCCAGCGCCAATCCGGCCGCTGCGGTGACGATCACGACGTTGCGGAGCTTCATGAGGCGCCTCGCGTTGAGAGTGCGGTCACCGCCATGACCTCGCGCCAGGCGGCATCCTGCACGGCCTTCTTGGACTGCGTCGCATCCACGTGCACCACGCCCGGCCCCGCGGCGCGGCGGTACGCTTCGAGCACGCGGCGGTGAAACGCGTCGTCCTGGCGCTCGAACCGATCCTGCACCTTGCGCGCGGCCCGTTGCCGGGCCCGCCCCACCTCGACCGGCACGTCGAGCACGAGCGTGACGTCCGGAACGAGACCACCGGTGGCGAGCCGGATGGCATGTGCCACGTCCTCGGCCGGCAATCCGCCTCCCGCCACCTGGTACGCGATGGTCGAGAGGTCGAATCGGTCGGCCACGACCACCTGCCCGGCCTCGAGCGCCGGCCGGATGACCCGCTGAACCAGGTCGGCTCGGGCTGCGAGAAACAGGAACAGCTCCGCGACCGGCGACATCTCGTGCGGAAACTTGAGCGCCACCTTGCGCGCCGCCTCCGCCACGGGCGTGCCCCCCGGCTGCCGCACGGGTGTCACCTGGAGTCCCTCGGCGACGAGCCGCCCCGCGAGCCAGCGCACCAGCGTGGACTTCCCCGCCCCTTCCGGGCCCTCCACGACGATGAAGACGCCCATCAGCCCAGGGTGATGATGGGGCTCGCCGCCCCCTGCTTCATACCCTCGTAGATCCGCGCGTTCACCTTGGCCATGAGCTTCTCGAAATTCGCCTGCGCCGCCACGACCTGCTGATACACCGGATTCGCCTGGACGCTCTGGAGGGCTCGGTCGTATTTCTCCACCTGATCCTTCGCAGGCTCGCGCCCCTCTTGTGCCGCACGCTCGATGTCCTGGGCGATGCGCTCGACCTCGGCGAGCAGCTGTCGGCAGGTTGCGTCCTCCTTCATCCGCTCACTGGCCCGGAGCAGCACCTTGTACTCCTCGCTCTGTCCCAAGAGCCGCCCCAGCTCGCTCGCCTTCTGGTCGATCACGTGCCCCCCTCCGCGTCGAAGCCGGCCAGCAGGAACCGCGGTCGGCCGAACAGATCATCGTGCACCGCCACGCGCGACCAGCCATGCCGCAGGGCGAGCGCGCGCGCCGCATCGGCGCGCCGCTCATCGATCTCGAGCACCACGCATCCGCCCGGCTCGAGCAACGCGGCGGCGCCCTCGAGCAGCGCGTGTGTCGCCGTGAGCCCGTCCGCGCCGCTCACTAGCGCCTCGCGTGGCTCGAACAACCGCACCGCCGGATCGAGGGCGGCATACTCCGCGTCCGTGAGATAGGGGGGGTTCGAGACGATGGCCCGGTAGCGTTCACCGGCCAGTGGGGCGAGCAAATCGCCCTCGCGCACGTCGACGGGCACTGGCGGCTGTGCGAACGCCACGTTCTCGCGCGCGAGGGCCGCCGCGTCCCGAGAGCGCTCGACCGCGATCACGCGCTCGAACCGCCCCTCGACAGCCAGGGCGAGCGCGATGCATCCACAACCGGTGCCGATGTCAGCCACCACACCACGCATCCCGCATCCCGCATCCCGCATCCCGGTCTCACGCAGGACCAGATCCACGAGCCCCTCGGTCTCCGGTCGGGGAATCAGAGCCCGCGCGTCGAGCTTCAGCTCAAGCGTGCGGAAACCCACGCGCCCGACGGCATACGCTAAGGGGACGCCGCTCGAGCGCTGGTCCACCGCGCGCCAGAACTGCTCCAAGAGCTCCGCCCCGGGCTCCCGGTCGCGTTGCAGCCACACGTCGCCCGGCTTGGTGCCCGCACCGGCCACGGCCGCCCACAGCATCGTCGCCTCGCGACGCGATCGGGGCAGGCCTGACGCCGCGAGGCGGTCGGCAGCGTCATTCAGGGCCGCGCCGATCGAGGCCGGATGCGCGGCAGGCTCAGGCACTGAGCCGCTCCTTCTCACCCGCCACCCGCAAGGTGTTGATCATGTCGTCGAGGTTACCGTCCAGCACCTCGGAGAGGTTGTGCACGGTGTAATGAATGCGATGATCGGTGACGCGATTCTGGGAAAAGTTGTAGGTGCGGATCTTCTGGGACCGGTCCCCGGTGCCCACCTGGGACCGGCGCTCGCGGGCCCGGGCCGCTTCCTGCTCGGCGATCATCTTGTCGAGCAGCCGCGAGCGCAGTACCTCCATCGCCTTGATCTTGTTTTGGAGCTGACTCTTCTGGTCCTGGCATTGGACCACGAGGCTCGTGGGCAGGTGGGTGATGCGCACGGCGCTGTCGGTCGTGTTGACGCTCTGGCCGCCCGGCCCCTGGGAGCGGAACACGTCGATCCGGAGGTCCTTGTCTTCGATCTTCACGTCGACCTCCTCCGCCTCGGGGAGCACCGCCACGGTCGCGGCAGACGTGTGGATGCGACCCTGCGCCTCAGTGACGGGCACGCGCTGCACCCGGTGGACGCCCGACTCGTACCGTAGCGTCCCATAGACGCCCGGGCCCCGGGCGGCAAAGATCGCCTCCTTGAGGCCGCCGAGACTCCCTTCTGAGTGCGACACCACCTCGACCTTCCACCCCCGGCGCTCCGCGAACCGCGTGTACATGCGAAACAGCTCGGCGGCGAACAGGGCCGCCTCGTCGCCGCCCGTGCCGGCACGGATCTCCACGATCGCGTCGCGGTCATCGAGGGGGTCGGCGGGGGTGAGCAGGTCGGCGAGCCGCCGCTCCAGCCGCTCGATCTCGGGGCGCAGACGCTCGACGTCGGCCCGCGCCAGTTGCGACAGTTCCGGATCCCGGTCCTGGAGCACCTCACGCGCCTGGGCGAGCTCCCGCTCGAGCCGGTCCAGCCGCTCGTGCGTCTGGCGGATCTGGTCGAGCCGTGCGTGCTCCCGCCCCAGCTGCTTCAGCTTGGCCGGATTCCGCGCGGTCTCGGGGTCGGCCAGCTCTTGGGCGACCTCCTCCGCCCGCGCGAGCGCCTGGCGGAGTCGGGCCTCCACGCGTCAGCCTGCGGCCTTCTCGGTCCCGTATTTCTGGCGGAAACGCTCCACCCGCCCGGCCGTGTCCATGAGCTTTTGCTTGCCGGTGTAGTACGGATGGCACTTGGCGCAAACCTCGACATGAATCACGGGCATGGTGGAGCGCGTCACGAAGCTGTTGCCGCACGCGCATTGCACGGTGGCCCGCCGATAGGCAGGGTGAATCCCGGGTTTCACAGCACTCGATCCTTGACTGAAAGTCGAACGGCACGAAGTGTGGAAATATAACTGGCGCCGCAAGTTGGCGGCAAGCAGCGAGGCCCCCGCCGAATTGACACCAGCGCGGCTTGTACGTAAGCTTGCCCGACCATTCACCCCACCACGCCCTCCAGGGGAAGCCTATCGTGTCGGTTACGGCGATCCTCCAAAAGGTCCCGCTGTTCAGCCAGCTAGCACCCGTCGAGCTCGAGCGGGTGGCCGAAATCACCCGTGAGCGGAGCTATCCGCGCAACTCGGTCATCCTGTTCGAGGACGACCCGGGCGACGCGCTCTATGTCGTCGCCACCGGGCAGGTGAAGGTCGTGCTCATCGGCGAGGACGGCCGTGAGGTCATCCTTTCCGTGCTGGGCGAGGGGGATTTCTTCGGGGAGATGTCGCTCATCGACGAGGAGCCCCGCTCGGCCCACGTGATCGCGATGGAGGACTCGAACCTGCTCGTGATCCGGCGGGAGGACTTCCAGGCCATCCTGCAGCAGTCACCCGGCATCGCCATGGGGCTGTTGCGGGAGCTGTCGCGCCGCTTGCGGCGGGTGGACGAGAAGGTTGGGAGCCTGGTGCTGCTCGACGTAAACGGCCGCGTAGCG
>DASQAM010000517.1:0-9173 GCA_035635735.1 Gemmatimonadales bacterium
GCACCGCCCGCATCGGCGGCGAGCTGCTCGCGCTGGTCTGGTAGGAGGCCGGCCCATGTCGCGTATCGGCAGGAAGCCAATCCCCATTCCCAAGGGCGTCACCACCCAGCTCGACGGGACGCGGATTACCGTGAAGGGCCCAAAGGGCGAGATCAGCCGGTTGATCCACGCCGAGCTGGCCGTGGCGGTGGAGGGCGAGATGATCGTCGTACGGCGGCCTTCCGACGAGAGCCGCCACAAGGCGCTGCACGGACTCACCCGCACGCTCGTTGCCAACATGGTGGACGGCGTCACCAAGGGGTTTGCGAAGGCGCTCGAGATCCAAGGGGTGGGCTACAAGGCGGAACCAAAGCCGTTCGGGGTGCAGCTCGTGGTCGGCTTCTCGCATCCGGTGCCGTATCACGCGCCGCAGGGGATCAAGATCTCGGTGGACAACAACGTCCTCGTGAAGATCGAGGGCGTGGACAAGGAGCTCGTGGGCCAGGTGGCGGCGGAGATCCGCGCGATTCGGCCGCCCGAGCCCTACAAAGGCAAGGGGATCCGCTACGCGGGCGAGCAGGTCCGGCGCAAGGCCGGCAAGACCGCCCAGGCGGCGAAATAGACCATGCGAACGATTCATAAAGTGCGGACGCAGGCCAGCCGCCGGTACCGGCGGCACCTGCGGGTACGCCGTAAGGTGGCGGGCAGCGCGGAGCGGCCGCGCCTCGTCGTGTTCCGCTCCTCGAAGCATATCTACGCGCAGATCGTGGACGACGCGCGGGGCGTCACCCTGGTCGGGGCCGCAGACACCTCCGAGGGCCTCCAGGTCGACGGCAAGGGCAAGACCGCCCGGAGCTTCGGGCTGGGACGGCTGGTCGCCGCCAAGGCCAAGGAGAAGGGCATTACCAAGGTTGTGTTCGACCGCGGCGGCTACCAGTATCACGGGCGCGTGAAGGCGGTGGCCGACGGCGCCCGCAAAGGCGGATTGGAGCTCTAATGACCAACGAACACCAGCCCGGGCCGTCCAGCCCGGGGACGATCGAGCCGACCGAGACGGCGCACGCGGGTGGCGAAGCGGCGCACGACGAGCGCCCTGCCGCGGCTCCGGGTGGCGGAGGCGGTAGCGGTGGTGGGGGCGGGGGTGGAGGTGGTGGAGGTGGCGGAGGTGGCGGAGGTGGCGGAGGGCGTGGCCGGGGCCGGGGCGGCAGGGGTCGGGGGCGGGGTGGGGAGCGGCGCGACTCGAGCGAGCGCCAGCGCGAGGGCGACGGGCTTGTCGAGAACGTCATTTCCATCAACCGCGTCGCGAAGGTCGTGAAGGGCGGCCGGCGCTTCGGCTTCAACGCGCTCGTCGCCGTGGGCGACGGGCAGGGACGCGTCGGGATCGCCACCGGTAAGGCGAACGAGGTGAGCGAGGCGGTGCGCAAGGCCGTCGAAGCCGCCCGCCGCCGCCTGGTGGAGATCCCGCTTGCGGGCACGACCATCCCGCATGAAATCATCGGTCACCACGGCGCCGGGCGCGTGCTCCTGAAGCCCGCCGCGTCCGGGACCGGCGTCATTGCCGGCGGCGCGGTGCGCGCAGTGCTCGAGTGCGCCGGCGTGCGCGACATCCTCACCAAGAGTCTCGGCTCCACCAACCCGCACAACATGGTGCGAGCCACGCTCGACGGCCTGCAGCACCTCACGACGGCGCGGCGTGTCGCCAAGGAGCGCGGCGTCGAGCTCGAGGCCATCCCGTACCGGGCGCGCCAGGAAGTGACCCATGGCTAGGCTCCCACCCACTCGGAAATACCGCAAGCGCAAACCGGGTCGCGACCGGCCGCTGCCGCCGCCCGGCAAGGGCGAGCTGCGGATCCGGCAGGTGCGTTCGGGAATCGGGCGACCCGCGTACGAGCGGCGGACACTCGAAGCGCTCGGCTTGAAGCACCACCAGGCGACGGTGGTGCAGCAGGATCGCCCGTCGCTCCGGGGTATGCTGTATCAAGTGCGCCACCTGGTCGAGGTGACACCCGCGAAGGCAAAGGCAGGGGAATAGGCGATGGCGAAGCCGAAGGCGACGGCAAGGACGAAGACGCGGGCGAGGCCGAAGGCAAAGCCGCGAGCGAAGGCGGCGAAGCCCGAACTCCGCCACATCACGCTGTCGAGCCTCCACAGGCCACCTGGGTCGCACCGGGCGCGCATCCGCAAGGGGCGCGGCCCGGGCTCAGGGATAGGCAAGACGGCGGGGCGGGGCGGCAAGGGTCAGACCGCGCGGGCGGGCGGGCAGACGCGTCCCGGCTTCGAGGGCGGGCAGATGCCGCTCATCCGCCGCATCCCGAAGCGCGGCTTCACAAACCCATTCAAGCAGCCCGCACAGGTGGTGAACGTTCGCCACCTGGGCCAGCTCGCCGAGGGCGTCGAGGTCACGCCGGAGACGCTGTTCGGCGCCGGGCTGGTGCGCCGACCGGACCACCCCATCAAGCTGCTCGGCATGGGGGACGTACAACGCAAGTTCAGCGTGAAGGGCGTGACGGTGTCGGCCTCGGCCCGCTCGAAGATCGAGCAGGCGGGCGGCACCATCGCGAGCTGAGCCTCCCATGACCGCACCGCGGCTGCCCAACCTGTTCAAAGTTCCGGAGCTGAAGGAAAAGATCCTCTTCACGCTCCTGTGCCTGGTCGTGTACCGCATCGGCGCGCACATCGCGACTCCCGGTGTGAACGTCCAAGCCCTCGCCGATTACCTGCGGAACCAGGCTCAGGGCACGCTGTTCGCTCTCTACGACCTGTTCGCGGGCGGGAGCTTCGGCCGAGCGACCGTGTTCGCGCTGGGCATCATGCCGTACATCTCGGCGAGCATCGTCTTTCAGTTGGCCGCGCCGGTGTTCCCGGTCGTCGAAAAGATGCAGCGCGACGAAGAGGGCCGGAAAAAACTCACGCAGTGGACGCGGTACCTCACCGTGGTGCTGTGCCTGTTCCAGGCCTACGGGTACGCGCTCTTCACGGAGCAGATCGCCGGCGCCGTGGCCAATGCCGGCTTCTTCTTCCGGCTGACCACGGTGCTCACCCTCACCACCGGCGGTGTCTTCGTCATGTGGCTGGGCGAGCAGATCACGGAGCGCGGCATCGGCAACGGGGCGAGCCTCCTGATCTTCTTCTCGATCGTGGAGCGGATCTGGCCCGAGACGATCCGCACGATCGACGCGCTCCAGGCGCGCAGCCTCTCGTTCCCTAAGCTCATCATCGTGCTCGCGGTGATGGTGCTCGTGGTGGCCGGCACCGTGGCGGTGACGGTCGCGGCGCGGCGCATCCCCATACAGATCCCGCGCAAGGTGATGGGGCGAGGCCGGATCCGGGAGGGCCAGAAGACGTTCATTCCGCTGCGACTCAACACGGCGAACGTGATGCCCATCATCTTCGCCCAGTCGCTCATCATCGTCCCCGGCACGATCGCCGCCTTCAGCGGAAATGCGACCCTGAAGCACCTCGCCGAGTACTTCAGCGTTACATCGCCGGTGTACCTGATTACGAGCGCGCTGCTGATCATTTTCTTCGCGTACTTCTACACGTCGATCATCTTCAACCCCGTGGACCTGGCGGAGAACCTGAAGAAGCAGGGCGGCTTCATCCCGGGCGTGAAGCCCGGCGCCGCCACGGCGGACTACATCGACGACGTGCTGTCCCGCATCACGTTCCCGGGTGCCATCTTCCTCACGATCGTGGCCATGCTCCCGATCGTAGTGTCGAACACGTTCAACATGCCGTTCGGGTTCGGCGGCACCGCGCTGCTCATCGTCGTGGGTGTCGCGCTCGACACCGTGACGCAGGTGCAGCAGCACCTGCTGTTGCGACACTACGATGGGTTCATGAAGGAAGGACGCGTCAAGTTCCGCGGCCGCCAGCGGTACATGTAGGCGTGCGGTGTTCATCCTCCTCTTAGGCGCGCCGGGCTCGGGGAAGGGCACGCAGGGCAAGATCCTCGCGGAGCGGCTCGGGCTGCCGAAGATCACGACAGGCGACATCCTCCGCGCCGCGGTCCAGGCCCGGACGCCGCTCGGCCTCGAAGCCAAGAAGTTCATGGACGAGGGGAAGCTCGTCCCCGACGCCGTTATCCTCTCTCTGATCAAGGAAGAGCTGGCGAAGCCCGAGGCGCAGCAGGGCGCGGTGCTCGATGGCTTCCCCCGGACCGCCGGCCAGGCCGAGCTCGTGGATCGTACCCTCGCAGAGCGCGGTCAGCGTCTGAACCACATCCTGCTCCTCGACGTGCCCGAGGAAGAGCTGATCCGCCGGCTGATGGCGCGGGCGGCGCAGGAAGGCCGCTCCGACGACACGCCCGGGGCCGTGGGGACCCGGCTTCAGGTGTATCAGCGCGACACCGCGCCGCTCATCGCGCACTTCGCCCAGCGCGGCATCGTGCGCCGCGTGCCAGGGACCGGCACCGTCGACAAGATCGCGACCGAGGTCCAACGCATCATCGGGCGATGATCACCATCAAGTCGCCGCGCGAGATCGAGACGATGGCTGCCGCCGGCCGCATCGTGGCGGAGACGCTGGCTCTGGTCGCGCGTCAGGTGCGCCCCGGCGTGTCCACCGAGCAGCTCGATCGCGCCGCCGAGGACTTCATCCGCTCACACCCCGGCGCCCGCCCGTCGTTCAAGGGACTGTACGACTTCCCCGCCACCCTGTGCACCTCGATCAACCAGGAGGTCGTCCACGGGATTCCGTCCTCGCGCCGCGTCCTCAAGGAAGGCGATCTCCTGAGCGTGGACGTCGGCGTGTGGCTCGACGGGCTGCACGCCGACTCGGCGGCCACCTTCCCCGTCGGGAAGGTGACCCCGCAGGCGGAGCGGTTGCTGACGGTGACCCAGGAGGCGCTGGCGGCTGGCGTCGCCCAGGCGCGGGCCGGCAACCACGTGGGCGACATCGGTCACGCAGTGCAGGAGGTGGCGGAGGGAGCGGGCTACTCCGTGGTGCGGGAGCTGGTCGGACACGGTATCGGATCGGCATTCCACGAAGACCCGCAAGTGCCGAACTACGGCAAGCCGAAGCGCGGCCCCCGCCTCATGCCCGGCATGACGCTCGCCATCGAGCCTATGGTGAACGTCGGCGGCGCGGACATCCGCACCCTGGACGACAAGTGGACCGTGGTCACCGAGGATGGGTCGTTGTCCGCCCACTTCGAGCACACGGTGGCCATCCTCGAGAATGGCGGGCCCCCCCGCGTGCTTACGACGGCAGATTGACTCCTACTGATCGCCGATCTTCCGTGCCAGTTTCTCCGCCTCCTCCAGCAACGACGTCCCGAGCCCCGGTTCCGACAGCGACTGGACGTTCACCCTGACGTTTTCCGCCGCCCCGTCGAGCGCCGCGCGGGCCAGCGCCTCGGCGACCAAGGCATCGGAGTGCGCGTTCCGGTTGCCGATCGTCCCGATTTCCCGCGCGAGCGCGACCAGCCGCGCGGCACCACGGGCCATGGCGAGCGGCGTCTGCGCCGCCCCGACAAGCGCCTCGTCCGCGGCACGCGTGCGGCGCGGATCGTCCTTCGGGAGTCGGTAAGCCGCGCTGACCTTCGCGTACGCGGCCGCATCGTCGTCCACGAGACGGCGGAGCTGGGCGCGCAGGGCTTCCGCTTCGGCCAGGATCTCCGCCAGGCGCTGCTGTACGCCGGCGTAGGCCTTCCGCCCGATCGTCAGCCGGGTCACCATGGCGACCAGCGCGGCGGCGAGCGCGCCCGCCAGCGCCGCGGCGCTGCCGCCGCCGGGCACTGGCGCGCCGCCCGCGAGCTCGTCGAGCCAACCGTCGAGGGTCGGTCCTTCGGCCGCTCGGATCTTCGGCTCGAGCAGGTGGGCCTCGGGGTGGGCGAGCTTCAGGGAGGCCGCCCCCGCGCCGAGCACCGCGCGCTCCGGGACGAGACCCACCACCTCGCTTTTGAGGACTCCCACGCCGCGCTGCCGCGCCGCCGCTTCAACGGCGGCGAACACCGTCGCAGGGGACGTCACGTCGATGTCGAGCAGGTTCATCGAGACCTGCGCCTTCCCTTCCACCTCGAACCCCGACGCCTGCACAGCTGGAAGCCCGCCGCTGGACGTGCGGATCCGCTTGGCAATGTCCTTGGCGATCGTCACGTCGCTCGTGTCGAGGTAGATATTGAACGCCACGAGGAATGGCCGCGCGCCGATCGCGGTCGCGCCCGCGGTGGGATGGATCCGCTTAGGTCCGAAATCGGGATCGGCGGCCTGATCCCTTCTGATGCGCTCGCGCAATCCTTCGAACTCGCCTTTGCGGATGTCGGGCAAACGCTCGCGCTCGGGACGGGTGGCCGCCTTGGCGTAGAGGTAGATGGGGATCTGGAGCTCGGCAGCCGCGCGTTCGGCGAGCCGGCGCGCGAGGGCGACGCAGTCGTCCATTGTCACGTCGCGCACCGGTACGAACGGCACGACGTCCGTCGCACCCATCCGGGGATGCTCGCCGGTGTGCCGGGTGAGATCGATCCGCTCGGTCGCGACCCGCATGGCGGCGAGCCCTGCCTCGACGCTCGCGTCGGGCGGCGCCACGAACGTGAACACGGAGCGGTTGTGCGCCGCATCGGCCTGGACGTCGAGCAGCCTGACGCCGGGGACACTGGTGAGCGCCAGGCGGAGCGCCTCGATGGTCGCGGCGTTCTTGCCCTCCGAGAAATTCGGCACGCATTCGACGAGCGGAGCTGGCATCGACACCTCAAGCGATCCTCAGTAGGCCCATGAGCCATTTGTGCAGCGTCGGATGGCCGGCGACCACCGATCCGTGCTGCAACACGTCGGGGGAGCCGTCGAGCGTCGTCACCACGCCGCCCGCCTCGCGGACCAGCACCACGCCGGCGGCCACGTCCCAGGGCGCGAGCGTCAGCTCCCAGAAGCAATCGAGGCGGCCGGCCGCCACGTCGGTGAGATCGAGCGCGGCTGCGCCCGCGCGCCGGATACCGCTGGTGGCTCCCATGACGGCAGCGAATTGATCGAGGTAGCGCCGCAGCAACGGGAGATTCTTGAACGGGAACCCCGTACCGACCAGGGCCTGCCGCGGCTCGGTAAGGGCCGAGACTTGGAGCCGCCGCTCGCCCTCCCATGCGCCGAGTCCACTGGCGCCCCAATACGCGCGATCGCGTGGCACATCGTGCACGACGCCGACGCTCAGCACGCCACCCACCAACGCCCCGATCGAGACCGCGTACTGCGGATAGCCGTGGAGGAAGTTGGTCGTGCCGTCGAGCGGATCCACGATCCACACGACGTCGCCCACACGCGCAGCCGCCGGCGACAGCTCTTCGCCCACCACGCGCGACTCCGGCACCGCGTGCAGCAACGTGTCGGCGATCAGCGCCTCGGCCTGCCGGTCCGCCTCAGTCACGAAGTCGTGGCGACCTTTTTCGATCCAGTCGCGGCTGCTCGCCGGCGTCGTGCTTCGAAGGAAGCGAGCGGCGCGCTCCGCGGCGTGTTTGGCGACATCGACTAAGTCTTTGAGTTCTCGCACCTTGCGGCGCTGACCTCCACCGTCGTAGGTTGTGAGCCCATGGCGCGGGTCTTCTCCGGTATCCAGCCTTCGGGCGAGCTGCACATCGGCAATTACCTCGGCGCCGTGCAGAACTGGGTCAAGCTGCAACACCAACACGACTGCTTGTTCTGCGTCGTGGACCTGCACGCCATCACGCAACCCTACGACGCAGCGACCCTGGCCCAGCGCACGATCGACATGGCGATCGGCCTCTTCGCCGCCGGCATCGATCCGGAGCGGGCCATCGTCTTCGTGCAATCCCACGTCCCCGAGCACACAGAGCTCTATTGGCTCCTGAACACCGTCACGCCGCTCGGCGAGCTCGAGCGGCAGACGCAATTCAAGGACAAGGCGCAGCGCCTGGAGAGCGTGCCGGCCGGACTCCTCAACTATCCCGTGCTCCAGGCGGCCGATGTGCTGCTCTACGAAGCAACCCTCGTGCCGGTGGGCGAAGACCAGCTCCAGCACCTCGAGCTGATGCGCGAGATCGCGCGCCGCTGGAACACGCGGTTCGCGAACGGGTTCTCGCTCCCGGAGCCGCAGGCCCTGCTCTCGACCGCGAAGCGCGTGCTCGGGCTCGACGGCCAGGCCAAGATGTCGAAGAGCCTCGGCAACACGATCGCTCTCTTCGATTCGCCCGAGACCATCTGGGAGAAGCTCAAACCCGCGGCCACCGACCCGGCGCGCGTCACGCGGAAGGACCCGGGTAACCCCGACATCTGCAACATCTTCACCATTCACCAGGGCTTCTCGCCGCCGGACACGCTCAAGCTGGTGGCGCACAACTGCCGCACCGCAGGATGGGGTTGTCTCGACTGCAAGCGGGTGCTCGCGGACAATATGATAGCCGCGCTCACCCCCATCCGCGAGCGGGCGCAGGCGCTGCAGGCGGAACCGCGCAAGGTGACGGACCTGCTCCGAGCCGGCGCCGCCCAAGCGCGCGCCATCGCGCGCCGCACCATGAGCCGGGTGCGCCGCCGGATGGGGTTCCTGGAAGGCGCGGAGGGAGGGGGAGCCTGATGCAACACTTCCTGGTGCAAATGGTCGACGTGTTCCGGCTGGAGCTGTTCCTCCAACTGTGTCTTGCGACGCTGTTCGGCGGCGCCATCGGCCTCGAGCGCGAACTCGGGGGCAAGCCGGCCGGGCTCCGGACCAACATCCTCATCTGCATCGGCTCGGTGCTCTACACCAAGCTCTCGTTCACGATGGCGGCCGGGAATGCCGACCCGACGCGCATCGCCGCGCAGATCGTGACCGGTGTGGGGTTCATCGGCGCGGGCACGATCCTGCACGCGCGCGGCGCGGTGGTCGGCCTCACGAGCGCGGCCACGATCTGGGTCGTCGCGGCCATCGGGGTCGCGCTGGGCGCGACGTTCTACTCGGAAGCGGCCATTACGACGCTGCTCGTCCTGGTCGTCCTGCGGGGACTCGGAAGCGTCGAGCGCCTGGTCGCGCGGCAATCCACGAGGAGCATGTTGTCGGTGCACGCCCACCCCAGCGCCACCGTCCTGGACGAGCTGGAGGCGATTGTCCGCCGGACGGGACTCGAGATCGAGCGGCAGGCGAGCCGTCGCGAGAACGTGGACCTCGTGATCGACTTCACGCTGCGCGGGCCCAAGCGGCTGCACGACGAGGTGATGCTGGCGCTGCTCCATCAACCCGGCGTCCGGACCGTGTCCACGGGCGAGTGACGC
>DASQAM010000518.1:0-2755 GCA_035635735.1 Gemmatimonadales bacterium
CACGAATCTCGTGACCGGGCTCGCCGCGGCGCACATGGACAACTCTCCGGTCGTGGCCATCACCGGCCAGGTGTCCCGTCCCATGATCGGGCGCGACGCGTTCCAGGAAACCGACATCATCGGCATCACCCTGCCGATCACAAAGAAAAACTATCTAGTCCAGGACGTGACCGAGCTGGCGGGCGTCGTCGCCGACGCGATGGCCGTCGCGGTCGAGGGGCGGCCGGGGCCGGTGTTGATCGACGTGCCGAAGGACGTGCAGAACCAGAAGATCGAGTACGGTGCTCCCCAGGCTCGCGCCCGGGGTCAGTCGCGTCCCCAGACCCCGGGCGCAAGCCCGGGGCTCGAGGACGGCGTTCGCAAGGCGGCGCGCCTCATCGCCGGAGCCGAGCGACCGCTGCTCATGGTCGGGCACGGAGTGATCCTCGCGGAGGCGTACGCCGAGGTGCGGGCGCTGGCCGAGAAGACCGGGATTCCCGTCATCACGACGCTGCTCGGCATCAGCGCGTTCCCGGACGGTCACCCGCTCCACCTGGGTATGCCCGGGATGCACGGTGAGGTGCACGTGAACCGGGCCATCCAGCATGCCGACGTCATCATCGGCATCGGGTTGCGGTTCGACGACCGCGTCACGGGCAACACGGCCAGCTTCGCACCGCAGGCCCGCATCGTCCACATCGACCTGGACCGCGCGGAGATCGGGAAGAACGTCCCCGTCGCCGTCGGTATCGTGGGCGACGCGCGCGACATCACGCGCCGTCTGCTGGCGGCCGTGGAGCCCCGCCGCTGCGAGCGCTGGCTCGAGCACATCCGCGGCTTCGTGCGCACGCGCGCCGAGTCGTATCGCGGCGGCCTGTCGCCCGAGGCGATCCTCGCGTCCATTTACGAGGCGAGCCACGGCGACTGCACCATCGTGACGGACGTGGGCCAGCACCAGATGTGGGTCGCCAAGCTGTATCCGTACCAGCACCCCAATTCGCACATCACGTCGGGCGGGCTGGGCGCGATGGGGTTCGCGGTGCCCGCCGCCATGGGCGTGCACCTCGCGCGTCCGAGCGGCACCGTGTGGGCCATCTCGGGCGACGGCGGCTTCCAGATGAACATGGCCGAGATGGCGACCATGGTGCAGGAAGGACTGCCCGTGAAGATGGCGGTGTTCAACAACGGCTACCTCGGGATGGTGCGGCAGTGGCAGCAGTTCTTCCATGAGAAGCGCTACTCCTGCACGCCGATCTGGAGTCCCGACTACGTGAAGCTGGCCGAGGCGTACGGCATTCCTGGTTATCGCGTGAAGGATGCGAGCGAGCTGGCCGAGATGGTCGGGCAGGCGAATACCCAGCCCGGGCCGGCGCTCGTGGAGTTCATGATCGAGCAGGAAGCCAACGTGTTCCCGATGATCCCGCCCGGGGGTTCGCTCTCGGAGCCGATCGAGACGGCGCCGGCCGGCGCGACGGGCGATTGAGCGGCGTGCCCGTGCCCTCTCCTTCGCCGTCCGCCCACACGGTAGCGGTCCTGATGGACGACGCCCTGGTGACGTTGAACCGCGCGTTCGGCGTGCTGCGCACGCGTAATGTCCCGATCGAGGGGCTCGCGCTGCACCCGAGCGGCACCGCCGGCGAGTCGCGGCTGACGTTCGTGCTGAAGGCCGATGCCGCGACCGCGGATCGGGTGGCGCAGCAGTTTCACAAGATGATCGGTGTGCGCTCGGTGATGGTCCTCGCGAATCAAGATTCCACTACGGAGGCGACACGATGAGCTCGAAGGAGACGCGGATTTTCTACGATACCGACGCCGATCCCGCCCGGCTGCAAAACCGCGTCGTCGCCGTGATCGGATACGGCAGCCAGGGCCACGCGCACGCGCTCAACCTGCGGGACTCAGGTGTCGGCGCGCGGGTGATCGTGGGACTGCGCCCCGGCGGCGCGTCGTGGGAGCGGGCGCGGGCCGAGGACCTGGACGTCCGCCCGGTGGCCGAGGCGGCGCGCGCTGCCGACGTGATCATGATGCTCGTCCCCGATCAGGAAGCGCGCGCGGTGTACGAGGCCGGCGTTGCGCCGGCCCTCGAGCGCGGGAAGACCCTGCTCTTCGCCCACGGGTTCAACATCCACTTCCACGAGATCGTCCCTCCGGCCGGTGTGGATGTCGCGATGATCGCTCCGAAATCGCCCGGACACCTGGTGCGCAGCGAGTTTCAGGCGGGCCGAGGCGTGCCGGCGCTCGTAGCGGTGCACCAGGATGCGAGCGGCAATGCCTTGGCGGATGCGCTCGCCTATGCCGCGGGGATCGGCTGCGCCCGCGCAGGCGTATTCGAGACGACGTTCCGCGAGGAGACGGAGACCGATCTGTTCGGCGAGCAGACGGTCCTGTGCGGCGGCGTCACCGCGCTGGTCCAGGCCGGGTTCGAGACTCTCACGGCCGCCGGATACGCGCCGGAGATCGCCTACTTCGAGTGCATGCACGAGCTCAAGCTGATCGTGGATCTGATGTATCGCGGCGGCATGAAGTTCATGCGCTACTCGATCAGCGACACCGCGGAGTACGGCGACTACACCCGAGGCCCCAAGGTCATAACGCCAGAAGTTCGCGCGGCGATGCAGCGCATTCTGGCCGATATCCAGTCCGGCAGCTTCGCGCGCGAGTGGATCGCCGAAAGTCGCAGCGGGGGCCGCCGGTTCGAGGCGCTGCGCAAGGCCGGCGCGGAGCATCCGATCGAGCAGGTGGGCGCCAAGCTGCGCGCGATGATGCCGTGGACGGA
>DASQAM010000519.1:0-1936 GCA_035635735.1 Gemmatimonadales bacterium
CCGAGTCCGCGCTCGGCCGATGCCAGGTCGCCGTGCGCCACGGCCGTCCGGATCAGCGACGACGAGATGGGCTGCGCGTCGTCCTTCACGGCGGGGACGACCTCCATGGCGAACCCGTCCTCGCGCGCCAGCCGCCGCACCGTCTCCACGTCGCCAGAGCGACCGCGCCCGAACCCGTGATCGTACCCCAGAACCAGATGCTGCACCCCGAAGCGCGCCCGTAGCACGTCGCGCACGAACTCCTCGGGACCGAGCCGCGCCAGCTCCGGCGTGAACGCCACGACCTCGACGCGCTCGACGCCGAGCGCCGCTGCCAGCACGCGCTTCTCGTCCGACAGGGTGAGCAGCCGAGGCGCGGCGCTCGGGTTCACCACCTCGAGCGGGTGCGGGTCGAAGGTCACGAGCAGACTCGTGCGCCGCCCCGCCTGCTCCGTGCGCCGCACGACCTCGCGCAGCACGGCCTGGTGCCCGCGGTGGATCCCGTCGAACGTTCCGACGGTCGCGACGGTGGCTACTCCGCTCCCCGTCATTGCTCCACCACGACGACGCGGGGCTTGAGCAGGTCGTCTATGCGCTCGGCCACGGCGACGAGAGCCCCGCTCGCGAACAAGGCGACCCATCCCGCGTCCCGCATCTCGCTTCCCGCCGGCACCGGACGTCCGTGGATCGCCGCGGTACGCCCCGCCTGGTCCAGCTCCTGCGCCGGCAGGTCGCGCACGAGCTCCGCGGGGTCGCGCAGTGTCTGTGCCGTCACTGCATCGGGCGCCACGGCATCCTCCAGCTGGAACGGCCCGACCCGCGTCCGCCTGAGCGTCGCGAGGTGGGCCCCGCACCCCAGCGCCTCTCCCGCGTCGCGGGCCAGGCTGCGCAAGTACGTCCCACCACTCACCGTGGCGCGGAAGCCCACGTCGGGCGGGGCGAAGGTCTCGAGCTCGAGCTCCGTCACTTCGACCCGTCGGGGCCGCAACACCACGCCCTCGCCGCGGCGAGCCCGCCGGTACGCTCGCTCGCCGGCCACCTTCACCGCCGAGTACGCGGGCGGCCGCTGGTCGAAGGCCCCGCGGAACCCGGCCAGCGCCTCCTCCACGCGCCTCTGATCCAGTCCGCGCCACGCCTCCGACGTCGCCACCGTCGCGCCGGTCGCATCGTCGGTGTCGGTCGTGGCACCGAGGCGGATGACGCCATCGTACGCCTTGGCCCATCCCGCCGCGAACGGCGCCAGCCGAGTGGCGCGGCCCACCACGATCACGAGCAGCCCCGACGCGAACGGATCGAGCGTCCCCAGGTGACCCACCCGGTCGGTCCCCACGGCGCGACGCACGGCATCGACGACGTCGTGCGACGTGGGCCCGTCGGGGCCCCCCGGCTTCGCAACCAGCGCCACGCCGGAGATCAGCCCGCGCCCTCCTTGAGTTCGCGCAGCATCCGGTCGATCTGCTGGGCGTGCTCGAGCCCGCGGTCGAGCTCAAAGCGGAGCTCCGGCGTCACGCGTAACGGCAGCTCCTTGGCGAGCTGGGCGCGCAAGAAGCGGGCGGCGCTCGTCAGGCCCTCGAGCGACTTGGCTTTCTCTTCGTCGCTGCCCATCACGCTCACGCGCACCCGGGCGTGCGTCAGGTCGGCGGACACCTCCACCGCGGTGACCGTGACGAACCCGACGCGCGGGTCGCGCACGCTGCCCGTGAGAAATGCCGCCACGGTCTGGCGGATCGCTTCCGCGACGCGCTCCGGGCGGTGACTGGTCCGTCGCCTCATATCAGAAGAAGCTCGTGCTCGTGTCCACGATGCGGGCGCCGTCGGCCGCTTCGATCAGGCGGTCTGCCTCCCGCAACACACTCTCCGCGTGACCCCGGTCAGTCGACACCACGCACACCGTCAGCTCGGCGCGCTGCCACAGATCCTGATGCGCCGTCTCCGCCGCGGAGACGTTGAAGCGGTT
>DASQAM010000520.1:0-2423 GCA_035635735.1 Gemmatimonadales bacterium
CAGGTGCTCTTCCTATGGCTCGCCCTCGCCATCACGCTCACCATCCCGCTCGGCCTCGCGTTGGGCACCGGACCCCAGGTGGGGATCCTGATCGCACAATACGTCGGTGCGGCTCTGTTGATCCTCGGGCTCGCCGGCGTCGGAGTCTGGGCGTCGAGCGTCACGCGCAACCAGATCACCGCGTTCATCCTCGCGGTGACGGTCATGTTCGCGCTGATCCTCGTCGGGCTCGACCCTCTTGTCGTGGGCCTCCCGCCCCAGCTCGGAGCGATCGCCGCGTCGCTCGGCGTCCTGTCCCATTTCTCGAGCATCGGTCGGGGCGTGATCGACTTGCGCGACGCGGTGTACTTCGTCAGCCTCGCCGTGCTGTTCCTGGTGTTCGCGTATTTCGCGTTGCTGGCCCGCAAGGTCACACCGCAAGGCGAGGCCGTGAAACGGCTGCGGCTGGGCACCGCGTTGCTCGCGGCGGCGGTGATCGTGGTGAACCTGTTCGGACGCCGCATCGGCGGCCGGATCGATCTGACGCCCGGGAATTCGTTCACGCTGTCCGAGGCCACGCGCCAACTGCTCGGCACCCTCCCCGACTTGGTGACCGTGAAGCTGTTCGCGTCGGCGGCGCTGCCGCCCGAAGTCGCCTTCTTAAAGCGCGACGTCGACGATCTCCTCGACGACTACCGCGCGGCCGGGCGCGGCAAGCTGAAGCTGGTCATCGCGGACCCCGCGGCCGACAGCGCCGCGATGCGGGAGGCCCGCACCCTCGGCATCCCGCCCGTGCAGTTCAACGTGCTGGGGCAAGCCGAGTTGCAGGTGAAGGAAGGCTACCTGGGGCTCGCCGTGCGGTACGCCGACGGGGTGAAGACCATGCCGTTCCTGCAGCAGACCAACGATCTCGAGTACCGGCTCACGTCCGACATCCGGGCGCTGACCCACCCCGAGAAGACCGTCATCGCCTTCGGCGAGATCGGCGACGCGGCTTCGGCGCGCAGCCAACGCAGCTTCGACGCCCTACGCGAACGCCTCGGCAGCCGGTACGATGTTCGCCCCTTCGGTGTGGCGGACACGACGATCCCGCCCGGCGTTCGGGTCATCGCCGTTGCCGGCACGCCCGATTCGCTCACCAACGCCCAGATCACGCGGTTGCGGGGATACCTCGACGGGGGCGGCAGCCTGCTGCTCATGGCGGGGGGCATGCAGCTGCAGATCTCCCAGCAGGGGCCGCCGTTCGCCGTGTCGCGGCGGGTCGGGTGGAACGATCTGCTCAAGCCCTACGGCGTCTCGATCGCCTCCGACATGGTGTACGACCTGGCGTCGAACACGCAGGTGGGTATCCCGGCGCAGTTCGGCCAGGTGCTCGTGCCCTATCCGTTCTGGCTGCGGGCGCTCAGCACCAAAGCGTCGCCCGTGAACGCCGACCTCGAAGTCATCCTGCTGCCGTGGGCGAGCCATATCGACACCGTCCACACGCCCGCCATCGGCGTGACGCCGCTGTTCGTCACGAGCCGCGCCGGGGGCCTGCAGGAGACGACGGTGTTCCTCGACCCGACGCGGACGTTCAGCCGCGACAGCTTGCGACGGCGGATGGTGGCGCTGCTCGCGAGCCCGCTCCGACCCGATACCGCGAAGGGAGCGCTGCGCGGCCGCGTGGTGGTGGTGGGAGCCGGGGATTTCGCGAGCGATCGTTACGCGCGTAACTCCCCCGAGAACATCGTGCTCGTCGAGAACGCGATCGACTGGCTGGCACAGGACGATGCGCTGATCGCCATCCGGTCCAAGAACCGCGCCCCACCGCCGCTCGTGTTCACGAGCCCCACCATGCGCCGCGCGGTGAAGTACGCCAACATCTTCGGCGTGCCGCTGCTGCTGGTAGTGGCCGGTGTGCTCCGGCTGTGGCGACGCCGTCAGACGACGCGTCGGACCTATCAGCCGCTTGCCGCGAGCAGCGCCGCGTGAGCGCCAAGCATCTCAGGCTCATCGCCCTGGGCCTCGTCGTCCTGCTGCTCCTGTGGGGCGGGAGCGAGCTCCTCTCGCGCGGCTCGGACTCGGTGACCGGGTCGCTCGCGTTGCCCGTGCTCTCGGACAAGGACGTGGACACGATCTCCGTCGTCAAGGGAACGGATTCGATCGTGATCGCCAAGCAGTCGTCCACGGCGTGGAGCGTGAATGGACATCCCGCGGCGCTCGCTGCGGTGGGCGAGCTGTTTCAGATCCTCGCGGACAGCGCGCGCCTCGAGCTCGTCGCGCAAGCGCCGTCGTCCTTTGGCCGTCTCGGCGTGGACAGCGCAACAGGGCGCCGGCTGCGGCTCGCCCGCGCCGGGAAGCCGCCGCTCGAGCTTATCATCGGGACCGGTGCCACCGGGTTCCAGGGTGCCTACCTCCGACGCCCGGGCGATGCCCACGTCTATCTCCGGCGCGGCCGCCTCGGC
>DASQAM010000521.1:0-2210 GCA_035635735.1 Gemmatimonadales bacterium
CGCCGACGTTCTTCATCAACGGCGTGCGGTACGACGACTCCTGGGAGCTGGAGCCGCTGCTCGCGGCGCTCGAGGAAGCGGGGGTCGCTACGCGCTGATCGCGCCGGGAAAGCGCGACGGGTCGGGCGTGAAGCCCGGGAATATCGCGGACAGATCGCCGGCGCCCAAGTGGCGCGCCAGGAGCTCGGCGAACAGATCGCGGAAGTCGGTGGTCACGGCCACGTCCCGGCCCTCGAAGCGCTGCGCGGGATCGAGCCCGGGCCACTTCCCCAGGACCCTGCCTCCGTTCACCGGGCCGCCCAGCACCAGCATGGCCGTCGCGTGTCCATGATCGGTGCCTGAGTTCCCGTTCTCCCGTACGGTGCGGCCGAACTCTGACATCGTGAGCACGACGACGTCGCGCATCTGCTCGCCCACGTCGCGCGTAAAGGCCGCGAGAGCGTCCCCCAGCTCGCCCAACCGCCCCGCGAGCTGCCCCTCCGTCGCTCCCTGATTCACGTGCGTGTCCCACCCGGTCACGTCCGCGAACGCCACCTGGAGCCCGACATCGGCCTTGATGAGCTGGGCGATTTCGAGCAGCGCTTTTCCCAGTCGGCCGCGCGGGTAATCGGCACCGTTCGCGGGCCGGTACTGGCCGGGGTCCAGGCGCTTGAGCATCTGTACCGCGTCGAACGCTTCCCGAGAGGAGGTCGAGAGCAACCCTGTCGCCGAGCCGGCGTACAGCTCCTCGAAGGCGCGGGTGAGTCGGTCGCGCGCGGCGGGCTGTGGCGCGCGCAGGCCGAACGCCTGCAGGTCGTCGATCGCGAGGCTCGGGGCGGTGCCCGCCAGGATCCGGGGCAGCTGGGGACCGAAGGCGACTGCGCGGAACGCCGTGTCCTGGTGCTCGCGGTCGTGCTGGCAGTAGCGGTTGAGCCAGCCATCCGGCGTCGCCTTCACGCCCGGCGTGCCCGACTCCATGTAGTCCTGCGCGTCGAAATGGCTCCGGGTCGCGTCCGGCGAGCCGATCGCGTGGATCGCGGCGAGGTTTTTTGCGTCCCACAGAGGCCTGAGCGCCGCGAGACGGGGGTGCAGGCCGAAGTACCCGTCCAGGTCCAGGACGTCCTTCTCCGGCACGGCGATGCGAGGCCGTTCCTGATAATAGATCGGATCACCATGGGGCACGATCATGTTGAGCCCGTCCACGGCGCCGCGCTGGAAGAGACAGACCAACATTCGGCGGTCGGACGGACCGGCGGACGGGCGGACAGCGAAGGCTGCTCGGGCGAGGAACAGCGGATCGAGGCCCAGGCTGAATAGTGCCAGTCCCCCCGACTTCACGAATACACGTCTCGAAATGGTCATTGTCTCTGGAACTCCGGTCCGCCTAGTGCGAGGCCGACCGCCAGGGCCCGCGCTTGCACGGGATCGCCGATGCTGGCCAGCTCACGTCTGAGCACTTGCTTGGTGTTCTCGGACATCGTCCCACCCAAGATCTTCTCATTGACCGCGCCGATCAATTGGTCGGCGTCCCCGACCGGTACGATCGAGTCGAGCACGACGGTCACGCCCGGCAGCTTCCCCGACGCCAGCGCGACGGCGGCATTCATCCGATCGAGCAGCGCACCGCTGTTCACCCATGCCGCTTCCTGTTCAGGATACCCGTCGGGAGCGACGTGGAGAAAAAGCGGCTCGCCGAGCCGCGCCACCACCTGCGCCAGGCGGGGAGAGGTGTCGGGCTCGGCGGCGAGCGCCCGCGTCGCACTGACCACGAACTCGAGCGGGGTCTTTACCTTGGCGCGCACGTTGCCCGCGGCCCAGAAGTCGGGGCCGTGAAATATGGCCCGCAGCACCTCACGCATGTCACCGCTCGAGCGTTTCCAGGCCGCCACGGCGTCGTCCACGCAGCCATCAGGCGGATCGTCGCTCACGAATCGCTGGCACAGTTTCCGGCTCACGTGGTGCATCGTGGCCGGGTGGTTGGCCAAGACCTTGAGGAGTCGGATCCCTTCGTCCATGTCGTGGCCGCCCTCAAACCACACGCCCAACACCAGCTTTTCCCCGCGGTCATGCGCCCAGTCGTGAAATTCGAAGTCTCCGCCCTGTTGGGGACGCTCGATGCTCCAGCCGGTGAAAATGCGCGCGACGTCGATCACGTCATGCTGTGTGTAGCCGCCGTCCACCCCCAGTGTGTGCAGCTCGAGCAGCTCACGGGCGTAGTTCTCGTTGACCCC
>DASQAM010000522.1:0-2617 GCA_035635735.1 Gemmatimonadales bacterium
GGCGCGGGAACGATCGAATTCCTGCTCGACGAGGACGGGTCCTTCTATTTCATGGAGATGAACACCCGCATCCAGGTGGAGCACCCGGTCACCGAGATGTGCACCAATTTCGACCTGGTGAAGGAGCAGATTCGCGTCGCCGCGGGCGAGCCGCTGTCGTTCGTGATGAACGGGAACCGGCTGCGCGGCCACGCCATCGAGTGCCGGGTGAACGCCGAAGACCCGTCCCGCAACTTTCAGCCGAGCCCGGGGACGATCACCGTGTACCACCCGCCGGGCGGTCCCGGCGTGCGGGTCGATACTCACATCTACGCCGGCTACACGGTCCCGCCGTACTACGACTCGCTGCTCGCGAAGCTGATCGTGCACGGCAACAGCCGGGAGGAGGCGCTCGCCCGCATGCGGCAGGCACTCGACTCGTTTATCATTGAAGGCGTGACCACGACCATCCCGTTCCTCGGTCGAGTCATGCGCCATCCCGACTTCATCGCAGGCAAGGTGGACACGAAGTTCCTCGAGCGCGAACCCCAACTCCTCCAGCCGCCCAGCTCGGCATGAAGATCGACGTCCACTTCACACCGGCCGGCGTCGGGGCGGGGGATCTCGCCGGCCGGGGCGTCGTCGTCATCGACGTCCTGCGCGCCACCACCACGATCGTCACCGCGCTCGCCAACGGCGCGAAAGCGGTGATCCCCGCGGCGACCTCGGAGGAAGCGGTGCGCCTCGCCTCCAACCTCGAGAAGGACGGCGTGGTCCTGGCCGGCGAGCGGCGCAGCGTGAAAATCGAGGGGTTCGCCCTCGGCAACTCGCCGCGCGAGATGACGGCGGCGGCGGTGGCGGGCAAGACCATCGTGCTGGCCACGACTAATGGCACCCCCGCGCTGGTCGCGACCCAGGGAGGCGACCCGGTGCTGGTCGGTGCTGCGGCGAACATCAAGGCGCTGGCCGAGCGCGCGCGGGCGATTCTGGACCAGCGCGGCAACCTGGTGATCGTGTGCGGTGGTCGGGACAAACAGTTCGCCCTGGAGGACGCGTACGCCGCGGGCCGCCTCATCAAGGTGATCCGGAAAGGCATCCGCAAACTCGCCCTCAACGACGCCGGCCTGGCCACCGTCGCCCTGCTCGACCAGTTCGCCGGGTGGGAGGAGGCGCTCGAGGGGTCCGAGGCCGCGCAGCAGCTCGCGGACGCAGGGCTCGGCGACGACGTCGCCTTCGCCGCCCGGCCGGACCGCTATGGCGTCGTCCCCGTGTACGCGGATCGCCGCATCACATGAACCGCAAGGCGCGCCAGGAGCTGATCGGCATCGGCGCCCTCGCCGTCGGGCTGTTCCTCGGACTCACCCTACTGCGGTTGCCCATCACCGGCAGCTGGGGCGACCGGATCGGCTCGCTCCTGTGGCACGTGTTGGGCGTGGGCTCGGTGCTCCTGCCCCTCCTGGGCATCGGTTGGGCACTGGCGGCATTCGAGCGCCTCGGGAGCCTGTCGGCCGGGCGGGCGGCGGCGCTGGGAGCGGGGCTGGTCCTGCTCCTCCCGTACGGGATCGGCACCGTGACGGACGCGAGCTTCCCGCCAGCATACGCCGCCTGGAGCCCGACACAGAAGCTGGTCGGTTACGTACCCGCGTTGCTCGCGCATGGCGTGCACCGGGCGGTCGGCACGGCGGGCGGGATCCTGGTAGGCCTGTTTGCGCTCTCGGCGCTCGGGATCCTGACGGTGGGCTGGCATCCGCTGGCTGCCTTGAGAACCCAGGAAGTCGTCGGGGAAAAAGCCCGCAGTAAGGCCGCTGGGAAGATCGGGGAAGAGGGAAAGGCGAAAGATGAGAGGCCGGACGTCAAGCGACCAGAGCGGCCCGTCCCCATCCCCCCTCCCCCCAAATCCCGGAAGCTGAAGACGCCACCGCAAGCTCGCCCGGCCATTATCCCCGAAGGCGTATTGATTCCCCCCATTGATCTGCTGCATCCCGCGCCTCCGGAAGATGGCGACGCCGGGCTCGCGCAGATCGAGCAGATGGGGCGGAAGTTGATCGAGACGCTGCAGACATTCCGGGTCGAGGGCTCAATCGCCGGCCGTACGGTCGGGCCGGTGGTGACGCAATACGAGGTGGCGCCCGGCCCCGGGGTGAAAGTAGGCCGCATTGCGGCCCTCGCCGACGATCTGGCGCTCGCGATGCGCGCCCCCTCGCTGCGCATCGTGGCGCCGATCCCGGGGAAAGCGGCCGTGGGCATCGAAGTCCCGAACCCGATGCCGCGCATGGTGCACGTCCGCGAGCTGATCGAGGGCGCCGAGTATCATCGCCCGACGCGCGCCCTGCCGATCGCCCTCGGCAAGAACCTCGAAGGCGAGCCCGTGGTCGCGGATCTCGCCAAGATGCCGCACCTCCTCATCGCCGGCGTGACCGGGTCGGGGAAGTCGGTGTGCATCAACACCATCATCACGAGCCTGATCTACACACACCCGCCCGAGAAGCTCAAGCTCCTGATGATCGACCCCAAGATGGTCGAGCTCTCGATGTACGCGGCGCTGCCGCATCTCGGGCTGCCGGTGGTAACGAACCACCACAAGGCGGCGAGCGTGCTCAAATGGGCGGGGTGGGAGATGGACCGGCGCTACCGGCTG
>DASQAM010000523.1:0-5375 GCA_035635735.1 Gemmatimonadales bacterium
GACCAACAGCTTAGAAGGCTGCTGCTCTATCCACCTGAGCTACGGGCGCGAACGCTCGACTAATCTAGCGTTCTGAAAACCCCGTTCCAATCCAGGTCGCACTCGGCGTCCCTATCGGCGTTCCTGGCAGGCGCCCGCCTGCGCCCCTCCGCCCGGATGGCTCGTGGTGAGCAGCCGACGGTCGAGCTCAAACGTCGGATCCGCGGGATCGACGCTCGGCCACCGCTCCGGGGAGTCCGGAGCGAACAACCCCGCCAGCGTGCCCATGACCGCGGAGAGCGGGCGCGGAGTCGGGTTGTCGTACGTCGCCACCAATCGGTAGCGTCGCCCGGCCATGAGGTGGGGGCCGCTGTCGCGGACCGCGAGAATTCGATAGGGTAGCCCGAGCAATCGGCCGCTCGAATCCCGCTGGGCGCGCAAGGTCACGATCGGCGCTCCCGTCAGGCCGTCCTCCAAGCGCAGGGTCAGGCCGTGGTCGTGCAGGTGCCCGCCTGCCATCCGCAGGCGCCCGGAGATGGGCAGCGTGAACTCGTACGTCGCGCTGCCGCCCCCCGGCGGGACCTCGAACGACCAATCTGACCCGAGCGCCACGTGCGCATCCACGAAGAACGGGAAGACCTGAAGTGGCGAGGGATCCTGGCTCGATGCGGTCCAGCGAAACGCGAGCTCGAGGTACACGCCATCCACCTCGGCGCCGCTGTCATTGTCCCACATGAGATAGAGGCCGAGCTCGTGGCCCGCGGACACCGGGATCCCGATGGTGGAACGGAGCATGACGTCGGGCGTCTCGCGACCCATCCCAAAAATGCGCTGGGCGATCGGGTACACGAGCTCGCGTCGGTCGAAGTCCACGACATACAAGTGGTGAATCCAGCCGCGCGGCAGCGCGCGTCCGCGCGCGTCGAACAACCGGAGCCGGTAGCCCCGCACCCATACGCTGGCCGGCCAGGAGAACCGCTGCACCAGGACTTCGCCCTGCTGCTCACTGCCATGCATGCCGCTCATGTCGTGATCCGCAGGGCTGACGCGGAACGGCCCCGCCGTCAGGATCACCTCGCGGCGCGTCGAGTCGACCTGCACGCAGAATGTTGCCGCCGGCGAAGCGCTGTGTGCCGCACCGAGCTGCAGCAATAGAGATAGAAGGAAGGCGTGCGTCACGCCTGCCCCCCGTTGACGAAGTTCACGCGCTCGTGCACTGCCCACCCGGAGCCCGCCGGGCGAGCCAGCCAGCGCCGTTCATGGAGCGCGCCCGTCAGCGCGCGCGCCACGAACCGCGTCGCCGCAGCGGGAAAGCGGGCGCGGTCGAGCCCCGGTCCGTCGTGCAGGACACGGATCGGCGTGTGCTCCTCTCCCAGCTCCACCGCGCCGCCCTGCGGCTGTAACTCGCGTCCCTGCCACCGCCCGACTCGGCTCCACGTCCGGCCAGAGGCGAACTCGAGCGCGGTGAATACTACCGTCTCTGACGGCAGATGCACGCGCCCCCAACGGAGCCGGCGCATGCCCAGCAGTCGGGGCGGGCGGCGCAGCTCCACAAAGTCGCAGTAGCCCGTGCCCCGGAACTCTTGACCACTCGAGCGTCCGACAACGGTGGCCCGCGGGATCAACACCCGCCACTCCATGGCGAGATCGGGCAGATCGCCGTTCGGGCGCCACGACGAAAGGGCGGATTGGTAGCGTAGCTCGAGGTCACCGTTGGGCAGCTCGAGCCGCACACCCCATCCGTCGCCTACCGAGTCCGGGTCGAACTCCCACGCCTGCGGCTGCGCGTGCTGCACGTCCCGACCGCCGTCCGGTCCGTACCGCTCGACCCCCGCCGACGCGAAGCGCGCTCCCCAGAGCTCGAGCCAGGTGAGATAGACAATCGTGACGGCCCCGTCGTCCGACACGACGTCGGCGTACAGCTTCCGGAACCGGAACGTCATCGGGACCACCTCCCGGCGAGGCGCCATGCCAGCGGCGCCAGCACGGCCGCCGCGAGCACGTCGAGGATGTAATGCTGCTTCACGAAAACCGTCGAGATTGCCATGATCGCCACCACTGCGGGGAGCCACCACCGCATGCGCCGATCATCGCTGCATCCGATCGCTACCAGGATGGCGAGCGCGACGTGCAGGCTCGGAAAATGGTTGTAGGGCTTGTCCAGGTACTCGAGCGCGAGCAGCCGGATCACGAGGGAGTGGCCGCTGAGCTCCGGACGCGGGAGGTACACGGGATAGAGTAGATAGATCGTGTACGCGCCCGCCAGCGTGAGCCCGAAGGCCCAGGCGAGACGGGCCAGCCGGGCCGCGTCCGGTCGCCGCCACACCACCACGAGCGGCAACACGTAGCCCAACAAGTACGCGAATTCGAAACCGGGGACGAATGGAATCGCTCGCTCGCCGGGGAGAAACAGCGTATGCGTCACCCGTCCCTCCGTGAACGCGTTGATCGGGAGGTAGGTGACGCAGAAGACGACATAAGCCAGTGCCAGCACACCCAGGCACGCGAGACAGCTCGGCCGCGCCGGGGCGTCGGCTGTCTCGAGGGGGCGTAAAGTGAGTCCGCTCATGCCCGCACCCGCACGCGCAGCCAGTACAGACCCGCCGCGGCAACGAGTCCACCCAGCGCGTACTCGACGGCCGCGACGATCTCCGGCCGGAGCGCCAGCGTCGTGAACGCACTCACCATCGTGATCTGGGCGGGATGGTGTCCCGGCAGCAGGCGGATGAGCGCCTGATTGCGGGCGTGGGCGTAGAAGACGGGACTCTGGAGCCAGCCGGCGTCGATGTTCACGAGCAAGAGGATGAGCATTATCCCCTCGAGCTCCCGCCGCACCACGGCGCCGATCACCATGCCGAAGGTGGCGTACACGAACGACGTCGAGAGAAACCCGAGAAAAACGCCCGCGGCGCGCGCCGGTCGGAAAAAAATCGGAAGCAGCGCCGTCACGTACAACGCCACCGCCACCGCCACGGCGAGCATCACGCAGACCTTGGCGAGAAGCAGCTCCACGGGGCGATACCCCTCGAACGCGAGTCGCCGATCCGCGCCCAGCGGGCGCAGCACGAGCACGAACGCCAGGAACGCCGAGAGGCCGCTGATCGACACCATCCCGATGAAGAGCAGGGACAGGTGGCGCTCATTTTCCGTGAGCAGCCGGCGTCCACCGGCAGCGAGCTCGAACACGATGTCGCGGTCACCGGTCGTGGCCGCCACCAGCCCATAAAACACGATCGGGATGACGACCAGCAGCGCCACCGCCACGCGGTTGCGCGCCAGATCACGCGCGACCAGGCGCGCGCTCACGCCAATGCGCCGCAGCGAGCCGCCGATCATCGCGCCTCCGCGAGGCGTCCGTCGTGCAGCACCAGCGTGCGATCGAGGTCGGCCCGGTCATAGAAGAGGTGCGAGACGACCACGAGCGAGCGGCCCGCGGCGCGCAGCTCCCGCACGTGCTCCCAGAAACGGAGATAGGTCTCCCACTCGAACCCGCCGTACGGCTCGTCCAGGAGCAGAACCGCGGGATTCGCCAAGAGCGCGAGCGCGAGATTGAGCTTTTGCTGCGTGCCCCCGCTCAACAGGGCGACGGGATGCGCCCGCCATTGCGTGAAGCGGTAGCGCTCGAGCAGCTCCCGCGCGCCTTCCTCCCACACCTGCCGCAGCATGCCGCGCGCGGCGGCGAAATAATGAAAGTGCTCCCACGGAGAGAGCTGGTCGTAGAGCAGCGGCAGCTGTGGCGCGTAGCCGAGTGTATCATGGCGCTGCACCTCGCCCGAGTCCGACGGCAAGAGCCCCGCGAGGACGCGCATGAGGGTCGACTTCCCGCTGCCATTCTCCCCGCAGATCCCCACGACCTGACCGCGGCCCACCGTCAGGTCCACACCGGCGAGCACCTGCCGCCGGCCGAGCCGCTTGGCGAGCCCACGGGCCTCGAGCACCGTGCCGTTCGTTACCATCGCCCCACCTGCCGCCGATGGAACCCATACGCGCCGAGCATCAGCGCCGAGCATAGCGCCACGATTGGGGCGAGCGGGAGCAGGACGGTGAAATCGAGCGCGAGGGCGGGTCGCGGCGCCTCGGGCACGACGAACAGCAGAGCGAGCCCGACGCATGCGATCACGACGCAGCCGACCTGCCCCTGGGTGAGCCGCCAGGGGCCGTCACGGGGATCCGCGCGCAGGCACTCGATCCCGAAGCGCAACACTCCGTATCCGAGGAACGCGAGCCCGGCCACGGTCCCCGGAGCAACGCTGCCGCGATGGAGCACCACGAGCAGCGTCACGCACAGGACGGCCGCGGCCGCCGACGACAGTAGCTGTGTCGGCACGCGTGGCACGACCCCGGCCGCGCCGTGCTCGCGAACCGGTTTCGCCTCGGGATCGGTCCAGCGGATGCCGAGCGCGCTCGGCCTGCCGTAGCAGCAGCCGTAGGTGAAGCAGCCGATGCGCGCGACTGCCTGGCCCGCCAGCCCCGCGAGTGCCACCGCGTCGAGGAGGCGCAGCACGTCCAGATGGGCGAGCCACCCGAACGCCGTCGCGCAGCCGAAAAAACCGAGGAAGCCACCCCACGACACGAATCCCACCTGTCGAAGCGTGCTCCGCGGATCGGCCCGCAGCTGATCCACACGATAGGCGAGCCACATCGCCCGGCTGCCCACGGGAACCGCGACGGCGAGCCCCACGAGCCACCAGCCGATGCGCACCGGGGAGAGACCAGCGCCGGCCAGCGCCGCGGCGACCCACGCGCTGATCACCGCCGCCGCGGCCGCCGCGAACACGCCGAACGTCACCCACGTCGTGGCGCGGACTCGCACGAGCACGACCCGATTGGCGATGCGCTCGATCGGCGGCCGGCAGCGCTGCCACAGCGAGACGAGCGCGGCGCGAAGCGGCGCGGGCAGTGGCGCGGGGAAGGCCGGCGTCGTGCGGCGATACGCGGCCCAGGGCGCACCGAACCGGCGCTCGAGCCGCTCCTCCTCGAACCCGAACGCGTAGATCACCGATCCCAGGGCAACGAGCGTCGCCACGATCACACTCCGACCAACGGACCCGGCCACCGCGCCAGCGCCAGCGAACGCGGCCACGTAGCCCACATAGATCGGGTGCCGCGTTACGGCATACGGGCCACGCGTCGTCAGCCGCACCGGCGGGAGGTGCGAGATCGGCAGCCCGCGGCCGGTGCGCCAGAGGAGCCACATGGCCCACGCCATCCAGACGGCGCCAAACAGCAAGGCCGCCGCGCCGGCCGACCGTAGCAGCACGCCGCGCGCCGGTGGAAGGGCGAGGAGCGCGTCGAGGCGCCCGCCGAGCGTCCAGAGAAGGCCCGGCAGGATAAGGAAGAAGATGGTCACGTAGACCGCGACGGTCACGGCGGCCCGAAGCGAGAAGCGTGTCGGC
>DASQAM010000524.1:0-1991 GCA_035635735.1 Gemmatimonadales bacterium
GCCGGGCGAGTCCGCCGCTTTCGCGTAGATGAACAGAGTCGCATCGCGCTGGACGCGGGCCGCAAGACGGCTGTCGATGGATACGGTTCCGGAAACTTCCGCAGCGCCCGCTGCGGCCGGCGCCGCCGCCCCTGCGGCCCCGGCACTCACCGGGGCGAGTCCCGCGAGTGAGGTGTCTTCCGCGATGTTGCCATCGATGATGCGGGCGTCGGGAGAGTCGGCGGGCAGGGCCGAGCGCAGCCTCTTCCACCAGGTGAGGGCGTCGGTGAAATGGCGTTGCTCGTGTGCCTGACTCGCCTTGAGCCACAGCGCCTTGGTGTTGCTCGGATCCAGAGCAAGCGCGCTGTCGATGGCGCTGCCCGCAGCCCCGGTGAGCGAGCCCCGGGCGAGCGAGGCGAGTACATCCGCGTAATCCGCCCACGACTGGGCAGTCATGCCCTTCAGCGCCACCACCTTCTCCAAGGCATCGCGTGCCGCACGGTTGTCGTGCTCGGCGCGGTGCAGGTCGGCGAGCGCGAGCCACCCCTGCACGTCACGTGGGTTTGTCTTGACGCGCTGCTCCAGCTCGGCAACCGAGACGGCGGGGGCAGCGCGAGTCTCGGTCGCACTCGCCGCGGCCACCAGTGCTCCGGCGTTCATCTGGGTTACGACCCCGGCGGCGGGGTTGGCGGCCCGCGCCCGTGCGCGGCGGGCGTCGTCGGGGCGGCCCAGGAAGTCGTACGCCTTGGCGAGGAGGGTCCAGTCATCCGCCGTCCCGCCACCGCGCGTCAGTCGCGCCTCGAGCGCGGCGACTTCCGCCTCCATGGATTTTGCGGGGCCTGATTTCGCGGCTGCACCAGCGACAGCGGACTCGGCATCCGGCGCCACCATGGCCGCAGCGGCTGGCCGGCTGGCGAGGGAGTGCCGCGAGCCGATCGCGATATAGATGATCGCCGCGGCGCCTGCAAACGTCGCGACGAACGCGGCGGCAAGACCGTAGCGCAGCCGCGGGCGCCCGAGAGCGAGCGCACCGCGCCACAGGGGGATAGCGACCAGAGCCGCACCGGCTCCGACTAACGCTCCTGCGATGAACCAGAAAATAGCGATGAGAGCCCCCTTAGGATGGTCAAGTCACGAGCGCACACGACGCGCGCGGATGTGACAATAGACACGATCCGCACGCGGGTAACAATGTCTCAGGCTGCCGACATCCTGTCTCCAACCACCGACAAAAACGCCGGAGAAAACAGGCAATTACAAGCGTTCCGAATGACTGCTAGAGTGCGCAGCCGTGCACTTTGACACAAGTAGGGGAAAGCCCCATTCCTGTGAGTCTCGTCACAGAGTTAGTGTCCCGAGCACGTGTCCAATGGCACACCCCCGGTTGTTCGGGGCGAACGTGCCGCGTCGTGTCCACGGCGACGCCACCAGTGTGGTGTTGCTTCAAGGACTTCAATGGATTTACTGACGACCTACCTTATATACGGGTTGCCGGCTCTGGTGCTGCTCGTGTGGCACGTTCGCCGGCGGCGGCGCCTCGAGCGTCAGAGTCTCAAGGCGCTGGAGAGCACCGGTGCGGCGGAACCGGCGTCGCTTCACCCCGTTATTGATCCCGCCGTTTGTATCGGCTGCAGCTCGTGCGTCAAGTCCTGTCCGGAACAAGCGCACCACACGGTCCTCGGCATCGTCGACGGGCGCGCCGTGCTGGTGAGTCCCGGGGATTGTATCGGCCACGGGGCGTGCAAGACGGCCTGTCCGGTCAATGCCATCACATTGGTGTTCGGCAGCGAGCGGCGTGGCATCGACATTCCCGTCCTGACGCCGAAATTCGAATCCACCGTGCCAGGTATTTTCGTCGCGGGTGAATTGGGCGGCATGGGGCTCATCCGCAACGCTCTGGAGCAGGGACGACAGGCGGTCGATGCGATCGCCGAGCGGCGGCGCGCGGTGGGCCAGGAGCTTGACCTCGTGATCGTCGGCGCAGGTCCCTCCGGTTTTGCCGCCACGCTGAC
>DASQAM010000525.1:0-2290 GCA_035635735.1 Gemmatimonadales bacterium
CTCGTTCCGGAAACGACCGGTCGGCGCGTCAGCTTCAGGCTGGGCCGTGAGAAGTTTGACTTCGATGTCGCGCTGGAGCGGCCCGAGCCGCCCCGGACTGGCCGTGACAGCGCGCTCGCCGTCGCCGTGGACGTCGTCTGCCTGCGGGTCGTTCCGCCCGAGTCGGCCGAGGCAGCTCGCGTCCGCTGCGGCCGGCTCGACGACATCGCGCGCCGCGTGGCGCTGGTCAGCGGCGACACGTTGATGGCGACGTTCGGCTGGCCAGCGGCGCGCTGAGCGACGTATTATCCACGGATGGTCCGCAGGCCACGGCTCGACCCCGAGATCTTCCACCTCCCCGTCGAGAAGATGCGTGAGGGTTACTACTCCGACAAATACTTCGTCCGCACGCGCGAGCTGCTGCTCAGGGACGACCACCGCCCATGTGTGACCATGCAGGTGTTCGGCAAGGTGCACGCGTTCCTCGGCGGCATCGACGAGGCGATCGCGATCCTCAAGCTCTGCAGCATGGAATGGCCGGAGCTCGAAGTGTACGCGCTGTACGACGGCGACGAGATCGCCCCGTGGGAGACGGTGCTTCTCATCGAGGGCCCGTACGACGCGTTCGCCCACCTCGAGACCCTGTACCTCGGTGTGCTCGCCCGCCGCACTAAGGTCGGGACCAACACCCGGTTGGTCGTGGAAGCGGCCAGGCCGAAGCAGGTGATGTTCTTCCCGGCCCGGCACGACCACTGGCTGGTCCAGACCGGGG
Source organism: Gemmatimonadales bacterium (assembly GCA_035635735.1). Taxonomy (GTDB): domain Bacteria; phylum Gemmatimonadota; class Gemmatimonadetes; order Gemmatimonadales; family GWC2-71-9; genus AG41. The sequence continues at coordinate 752 of DASQAM010000525.1, forward strand.
ACGGGTACGCGGCGCACATCGCGGGCGCGATCGGCGTATCGACCGACGCGCAGGCATCATGGTGGGGCTCCGAGGGTGTCGGCACGGTGCCCCACGCACTCATCGCCGCTTACGGCGGCGACACTGTGCTCGCGTCGAGGAAGTTCGCGGAGCTCATGGACGGGAACATGCGCCTCATCACCCTCGTCGACTTCGAGAACGACTGTGTCGGGACCGCGCTCAAGGTGGCGCGCGCCCTGGGCGAGCGGCTCTATGGCGTGCGGATCGACACGTCGGAGACCCTCGTCGACAAGTCGGTGATTCCGCAGATGGGCACCTTCAAGCCGACCGGCGTCAACCCGCAGCTCGTCTGGAACGTGCGTCGGGCGCTCGACGCGGAGGGGTTCCAGCACGTGAAGATCGTCGTGTCGGGCGGCTTCACCGTCGAAAAGATCCGGCAGTTCGAAGAGCAGGAGGTGCCGGTGGACATGTACGGCGTGGGGTCGAGCCTGTTCCAGGGTCGCTTCGACTTCACCGCGGACGTCGTCCGGGTCGAGGGGAAACCGCTGGCGAAGGTGGGTCGGAGCTACCGATCCAACCCGCGCCTCGAACGGGTCGAATGATCCGGGGGCGCAGCATGCTGCGCCCCTACGGCTTCAAGTACTTGTCGTACCACGCCAGATATCGCTCCAGCCGGTCACGCCGGTAGCTCGGTTTGTTGATGCCGTGGTGCTGGCCCGGATAGATCACCAGCTGGGTTTCCACGCCGAGGCTTCTCAGCGCCTGATACATCTGCTCCGAGTTGAGGAGCGGGACGTTGAAGTCCTTGTCGCCGCACAGGAACAGGGTCGGCGTACTGATCCGGTCTGCATGCAGGAACGGCACCGACAGCTTGACCCAGGTGTCGGCGGCTTTCCACGGTACGCCCAGCTCGGCCTCGTATTCCCGCACATACTGATCGGTACCGTACCCGGCGAGAATGTTGGAGATGCTGGCCCCGCTGACCGCCGCCTTGAAGCGGCGGTCCTGGGCGATCACGTAGTTCGTAAGGATCCCGCCGTAGCTCCACCCGCCGACGCCCAGCCGCGCAGGATCGGCGAGCCCCTGGGCCGCCGCGTAGTCGACCGCGGCGAGCACGTCCTGGGCGTCCTTGTTCCCCCAGTCCGCGAAGATCGTCGTGGAAAACTGCTCGCCCCGGCCGGAGCTGCCGCGCGGGTTCGCGACGACCACGAGATAGCCGTGGCCGGCGAGGGTCTGGAGCTGGAAGTCGAACTCGTTCTGGTACTGCGACACGGGCCCGCCGTGAATGCGCAGGATCGTCGGGTAGCGCTTTCCCGCCACGAAGTCGGGTGGCTTCACGACGAAGCCGTTGATCGCCGTGCCGTCGCGGCTCTTGAATGTGATCGGCTCCACGGTGCCCAGCCTGACCCGCGAGAGCCACGCGTCGTTCTGGCGCGACAGCGGCCGCAGCGTCGTGCCGTCCAGCGCGAACACCTCGGCGGGCTCGAGCGGTGTGGAAGCGAGCACGGCGAGCTTACCGTTCGCTCCCGCCGCGAACGC
>DASQAM010000526.1:0-2003 GCA_035635735.1 Gemmatimonadales bacterium
TCGCCGGCGGAGATCTTCGGAGTGGCGGACCGCTACGGCTCGCTCGAGCCGGGGAAGGTCGCCAACGTGGTCGTCTGGTCGGGAGATCCGTTCGAGTTCACGACGGGTGTGGAGCACGTGCTGATTCGGGGCAAGGAGATCTCGCTCAAGAGCCGGCAGACAGAGCTGTTCGAGAGATATAAGAAACTGCCGCCGAGCTACTAGGGCGGCACCGGTAGCGGATCAACGCGCTCGTTCCGCCGCGATGATTGTGTTCCACCCCCATCGATTGAAGGGGAACCAGCGGCCGAACGCGAGGTCGAAGCGATGCAGTCCATCGAGCACGATGCGCTTGCGAAGCAACAGCGGCCAGGTGAGGATGTCGTACGGGATGACATAGACTCCCCACCACCGCTTCAGCCGGTACCCCGCGCCCTCGAGCAATCGCCGCAACGTGGCCGGCGTATAGAATCGCACGTGCGTAGGGTCCCAGCCGCACCAGTCTTGCTCACCGCACCACCAGCGCCGGTACGTCCCCTCGAGTATGTAGTTCAGTGAACGACGGTTTTGACTGCTGAGCAGAAGAACGGTGCCGACATCCTGACACGCCGCCAGGTCGGCGAGGAACCGGTGGTCGTCTGGGATATGCTCGACGACGTCTTTCGCGATCACGACGTCGAACCGCCGCCGCTGCAGGTCCGGCGTCACCTGGTCTGTGCGGACCGTCTCGAGCCGGTCAGCGACGCCGCGCGTCTCCGCCAGCATCCGCGCCAGTCGCAGCGCGTTCGTGGCCGTGTCCACCAATGTCACCTGCGCTCCCAGTTCCGCACAGCGGACGGCCATCCACCCGGCGCCGCCGCCGTAGTCCAGCACGCGGCGCCCATGCAGGTCGGGAGGGAGGAGGCGCTCGAAGACGCCGAACGTCGCCCGATTGTAGGCGACTTCGCCACCCCGGATGTACTGCGCCAGGACCTGAGGCGTCGGCTCCGCTCGTGTCCAGTGATCTTCCGAGTACGTCGCTCGCGACATGGGTGCAGGTCCGCGCGAAGTGTGAGTGCCAAGACGCGGTAACCGGTTTGTTACCCCAGCGGGGACAGTATGGGACGACCACGCAGGCGTTGCGCCGGTGCCACAAACGACAAAGGCGGCCGGGAAATTCCCCGCCGCCTCGATTCCTCAGGCGGTGCGGCCGTCAGCTCGCGGTTACCGGCGGTGGATAGACGCTCACCCGGAACCGCTTCTTGTTTTTGTGCTCGAACTTGACCTGCCCGTCCACGACGGTGAACAGCGAGTCGTCGGACGCGCGGCGAACGTTCGTCCCGGGATGGAACTTCGTGCCGCGCTGCCGGACGATGATCGTGCCCGCGGTGACGAACTCCCCGGCAAAGCGCTTCACGCCGAGGTACTTGGGCCCGGAGTCGCGGCCGTTGCGGGAGGAACCGACACCCTTCTTGTGTGCCATGCTAGCGTCACTCAGTCCTTGAGCTTGACGTCGGCGATCTTCACTTCGGTGAACGGCTGCCGGTGACCGGCGTGGCGCCGATATCCGCTGCGGCGCGCGAACCGGTAGATCTTGATCTTCTCGCCCTTGCCGTGGCGTACGACCTCGGCCGTGACCTTGGCGCCCTTCACTACCGGTTTCCCCGCGTGCACCTGCTTGCCGTCGCTCGCGAGCAGCACGCGGTCGAACGTCACCTTGCTCCCGGGCTCCGCCTCGAGCAGCGGGACCTTGATTGTGACTCCCGGCTCGGCGCGAAACTGGGCGCCACCGGTGGTGAAGATGGCATAACTCATAGGGCGCGAACTCTAATCAGCACTTGGAGTTCCGTCAAGCCACCGCATACAGCTCGGTGACGTCTCGGCCTGCCGGCTTGGCCATCATGCGGAATTCATCGAGCCGCATCATCGGGTCGTCCCGCACCTCGAGCTCGAGTCCCGTTTGCTTCTCGAGCTGGCGCAAGAAGTTAGGCTCCTGCTCCACGAGGTACAGGGCGACATCGGGATGCAGCCGCACGGCGAGCTGC
>DASQAM010000527.1:0-1842 GCA_035635735.1 Gemmatimonadales bacterium
GCCAGGTTCCCCGGCCGGAATGACCACGGATTGGGGGGTGTCTGGAGCAGGGTGGGCTCGATGAAATCCGCCACCCGCTCGAGCATCGCTTCGTAGCGGGGCAGCGCCTCGGCGTCCCGCTCGGAGAACTTGGCCACTTGCTGCCGGGTCAGCTCCTTATCGGGCCCCATCAGCAGGAACCGCCCGTCCGGAAACGGCGTGAACGACGAGGGACTGCGCGGCAGCAGCTCGAATCCGTGGCGGGGCAGCTCCAGGTCGCGGATGATCTCCGGCCGCAGCAGGCTGTTCACGTAGGCGGCGGTGGACACCTTGAAGTCCGGCCACAGCTCCTCCGTCACGCACGCGCCCCCCACGACGTGGCGGCGCTCGAGCACCAGCACGCGCTTCCCGGCGCGGGCGAGGTAGGCGGCGGTGACGAGACCGTTGTGGCCGGCCCCGACGATGATGATGTCGTACGACCCGGACATGCAGATCCCTTCGCTGGATCCAGTGCGGTGCAGTATGTTACGGGTTGGGAAGCGACGCGAGCGACCCGATGACGCAGTCCCCGATCCGTTTGGCGCGGCTCCTAGCGATCGCCTGGTGTGCCTTGCATCTGCTCGCGACCACCGGGTGCGCCCGCCACCAGCCCGACGCCGCCGCGGCCGCCTCCCCGCCTTCCCCGGCCGCCGAGCCGCGATTCCCGGTCGCGCTGCGCGTCACCAACAGTAACTGGTCGGACGTCAGAATCTACGTCGTTCGGGGGGCGATGTGGATGCGCCTCGGCACCGTGACCACCAACAGTACCGTGGACTTCCAGATCCCGGCGGACTTTCTGAGCGGGGCAGGGGGCGCTTCGATCGTCGCAGACCCGGTGGCCGGCAGAGCGCACTGGAGCACGCCCTTGCCCGCGATCTCGGAGGGGGACGAATTCGAGGTCGTGATCGAGAACTTCCTGCAGTACTCCCACCTGGTGGTGCGCTAGGGCCGTCGCTGCAGCCGCTCCAGGAGCGAGCCCAGCTCGGGCGGCACCTGCACGCCGAAAATCTCCCTGCTCGGCGCCGTGACCACGATGGTCCGCGGTCCGGGCCCTCCCTGGCTCCCGGTCGGGCCGGCACTGCCGGCTTGGCCGGGCGCCCCGTCCACCGCATCGGGGCAACGGCGGTTGCTGGCGTCCGTGGCGCCCTGGCCGCCCTTCCCGCCCCTCCCGCCCGCCCCACCGGACCCGCCCTGGCCGCCGGGTCCCCCGGGGCTTCGGGCCGCCACGATGCCTGCGAGGAACGGGTTATCGGCCGGCGCGATCAGGTTGATCCGCCCGCCGTGCCCCCCCGAGCCACCCGGCCCCCCGTTGCCGCCGTTCCCTCCCGGCGCCCCGGGCTGCGCCGGACAGCCCGCGGCGCCGGCGGACCCATCGGTGCCCTTCGCGCCCGCGACACCGCTGCCTCCCCGGCCCCCGCGCGACTCGATCGCCAGCCAGTCGACGGGCGGCACCGCGTTGGCGTCCTGCAGCACGTAGAACGGCGGTGCGACCCCCACCTGGATACCGGCCACGAACAGCCTGTCGTAGAATGGCGAGCGCAACACCGCGAGCCGCACCGTGGCGTCGGGTCCCGGCTCTCCCGCTTCGCCCGGCCCCCCGGGCTCACCGGAGAACGCGAAGCTGTGCGGCATGCAGCGGTAATCCGGAGGGACGACCACCGTGTTGGTGACGCTGGGCTTCGCCTGCAGCGTGGCGGTCAGCCGGAAGCCCGTCGTCGCCGTAAGGAGCGGGTCGGCGTTCGTCACCCAGTCGCCGTCCTGCTGCGTCACGGCGTCGGGGCTGGTGCGGTCGAGAAAAATCACGTGCAGCCGCGGCGGGTGCTT
>DASQAM010000528.1:0-3036 GCA_035635735.1 Gemmatimonadales bacterium
CGTGATCACCAGCCGCGAGCTGGTCCGGGCAATCGGGCGGGCGGTGGGACGGGAGCCTCGCATCGTGCCGTTGCCGCGACCGCTGGCGCGCTGTCTCCTCTGGACCATCGGGTCGATTGCGCACCTCGCGGGCCGGGCGACAGTCTTGTCGGGCGATAAGGCGGCCGAATTCCTGGCTCCGGCCTGGACGTGCCTCCCTGACGCGCTGGCTCGGGACGCAGGGTGGCGGGCCGAAACCGACCTGGAAACGGGATTGCGACGAACGGCAGCCTGGTATCGGAGGGAGGGCTGGCTGTGAGGATGGCGTCGTTACTTGCAACGTGGCGTCGGAGCGTCGGGCAACGACTCACCGCCGTGGACGTCGTCACGCTGCTCTACATCGCCGTCGCCACCGCCGCCGTCCTGGCATTCTCAGGCTACGACCATGCAAGTTGGGACCTGCTGCTCACGGCGCACGCGCTGCTCGTGACGTTGGTGCTCCTCGCCCCCCTCGCCCGCCAGGCCGGTCCTCTAGGCCGGTTCCTTGGCGATTGGTACCCGATGCTGCTGCTCGGCGCGCTGTATGCGGAAGTGGGCGTGCTCAACGTCGATCTGGGATACCAGCACGACCAGGTCATCCAGCGACTCGAGCTGTGGGTGTTCGGCTCCCAACTCTCCTACCGCTGGATCCGCGAGATGCCCAATCCGCTGCTCTCCTGGTTCCTGCACGCCTGCTACCTCGCGTACTACGCCATTCTGTACGCGTCGCCGCTCGGTCTCTGGTTCAGCGGCCGGCGGGACGCGGCCCGACGCACGATCTTCGCCGTGATGGTCACCTTCTACATCTGCTACGTGGTGTTCCTCTTCTTCCCCGTGGCGGGTCCCCGTTACACCTTCGACCTCGCCCACAACGCGGCCACGTCCGTCTGGCCGGCGCGGGCCACCCAGTGGTTGCTCGACCTCGGTGACTCATGGGGCGCTGCCTTCCCGTCGTCGCACGTGGCCGCCGCCGTGGTCGCCGCGCTGTGCGCGCTGCGCTACTGGCGGCCTCTCGGACTCCTGCTCACGCCGCTGACGGTAGGACTGGTGCTGTCGGTGGTGTACGGCCAGTTCCACTACGCGGTGGACGCTGTGGCGGGACTGATCGTCGCATGCGCGGTGCTCGCCTCGCAGTACATCTACGCGTCGCAGCCCGCACCCGTCACGGCGGCGCTCCCCGGGCGCGAGCTCGAAACAGGCCGCGCCTAGTCAGCCGGGTAGACCGGCCGCGCGCGAGGCGACCGTATCCAGGTCTCCCCCCAGCACGTCCATCTTGACCTGGAAGCGGCAGTCGATGACGAGCAGCCCGATCACGTACGCCGCGAGATTCACGAAGAAGATCACGCTGAAGATCAGCGGATACGGGAGCCACATCCCGAAATAGAGCGCGAACCGCTTGACCCCGGGGTCAAGCTGCGAGCGCTCGGCGATGCTCGTCATCAAGAGGATCGCCGCGAGGGCGACGAGCACGAGCTTCCACGACACGAGGCCCGCCCAGGCGAACCCCGCGAAGATCGCCGCCTCGGACAGGCGGTCCACCAGTGTATCGAGCCGGCGCCCGGCTTCGGACGCCAGGCCGTACTCGCGAGCGATGCCGCCATCGATCCCGTCCAGCACCTGGCCGAGTGCCATCAGGCCCAGTCCCCCCGCCCACCCTGGCCGGCCCGTCGCGACGGCGACACCTGCCGCTAGGCTGGCCGCGAACGCCGCCCAGGTGACCTGCGCGGGCGACAGACCGAGCGTCACGTGACAGAGCCGCAGCACCGGCCGGATGACCCGGTCGAGTCCCTTACCGAGCGCCGGCGCGAAGTCATACATGATGCTGTGACCAGTAGACGACGACGTTGGCGACCAGCAGCACCACGAAGAGGATCCGCTCCTTCACTTTATCGGGAATGTGCGTGAGCCACCCGCGCGTGACGAGCGGAGAGTAGGGGTAGAACGGCATCTTCTCGAAACTCACGCTGTAGTCCATCGCGACGTGAATCGCGAAGAAAACGATCGGAACCACGGTGCCGAGGAAGACGCACAGCGGGACGATCCACAGCAGCGCCACCGGCTCCTGAAGCGACGAGCGCCAGTAGTACCCTCGCTTGTCCCTGAGTCCGATGGCACGCAGGTAGAACGGCGCCTTGACGGCGTGGTCCACGTCGACGCCGACGCCGAACGCATAGGCGAGCGCCAACTGCCCTCCCCGCAGCTCCATCGCCTGCGCGCCCAGGGTGGTCGCGAGGATATGCGTGAAAATCGTCACGGTGCCGCGGCGCGCTCCTGTGCCCGCCGCCCGGAGAACCACACGAGGGCGAGCCCACCGCCGATCCAGACGAGGTCTCGCAAGCGGCTCACGATGGCGGTATAAACGCCGAGGGCCGGGTCGAGCCCCAACAGGTCGAACACGAGATAGAGCGAGCCTTCCTTGGTCCCGACTTCGAACGGCACGACGAAGATGACGTTCTGCACAAGGGACGTGAGACCCCCGATGACGTACGCCTGGGCGAACGTGATGTTCAGGCCCACGCCCATCGCGATGAGCACGTACTCGATCATGAAGATCGAGCGGCTGAGATATTCGAGGGCCACTGCCTGAACGAACCGCCGGGGGCGCCGGTGATAGAACTCGGTGATCTGTTCGTCCATCTGCGCCAGGGTGACGCGCTTCGGCTCGAGCCGGCGGGCCAACCGGTCGAGCAGCGGGATCCGATGCAACAGGTCCAACAGCCGCTCGAGCCCCCCGTGGCGATGACCCGTCAAGAGCAGCAGGACGAGCCCGGCCAGCACGACGAACGCGAGCGCCAGGCTCGCGAGGATCGCCGGGTTGCGTGGGAGGAGGAGGGCACCCAGCACTACCGCCGTGAGGAAGCTGAGCAACATGCCCAGGGTGTGGAGGATCTGATAGATCACCACGGAGCCGGCCGCCCGGCGCAGCCCGAGCCACGGCGCGACCGCGGCGATCTTGAACGGCTCGCCGCCCACGTTGACCATCGGCGTCATGAAGTTGAGGGAGAAACTGGCGACGGT
>DASQAM010000529.1:0-1973 GCA_035635735.1 Gemmatimonadales bacterium
GCCGCGCCATCAGCCCGCAGTGGTGTCGCGCGAGACGATCACGCCGCCCGCAGGCGTCGAAGAGGTGCCGTTGTCCGAGCGCTCGTGCTGGGGCGCAAAGCTGGCCCGGGGTGAGCTCGTGACGAGCGTCGAGATCGTCCCACCGCGGGGCGTGGACCCGGCGCCGATGCTCGAGCAGTGCCGGGCGCTCAAGGCGGCGGGCGTGGATGCGGTGAATGTTCCCGACGGGCCGCGGGCCCAGAGCCGGATGGGCGTGCTCCCGTCGGCGATCCTGATTCAGCGGGAAGTGGGGATCGAGACCGTCATCCATTACTGCTGCCGGGACCGCAATCTGCTCGGGATGCTGTCGGACATCCTCGGCGCGCACGCGGCGGGGCTGCGCAACATCCTGATCATCACCGGCGATCCGCCCAAGATGGGGCCCTACCCCGAGGCCACCGCGGTCTTCGACATCGACTCGATCGGACTCACGAACCTGGTGTATCGCCTGAACCACGGACTCGACCCGGGGAACAACCCGATCGGGACGCCGACGCGGTGGGCCATCGGCGTCGGGGTAAACCCCGGCGCGGTCGACCTGGACCGTGAGCTGTCGCGTTTCGCCTGGAAGGTGGACGCGGGAGCGGAGTTTGCCGTGACGCAACCCGTGTTCGATCCCAAGCAGCTCGAGGCGTTCCTCGCGCGCGTCGGGCAGTTCAAGATCCCGATCGTGGCGGGGATCTGGCCGCTCCTCTCGCTGCGGAACGCCGAGTTCCTCGCCAATGAGGTACCGGGCGTTTCGGTGCCGGAGTCGGTGCTCACGCGGATGCGCCAGGCGCAGGACAAGGGCAAAGAGGCGGCGCTCGCCGAAGGCGTGAAGATCGCGCGGGAGATGTTTCAGCAGGTGAAGGGCACGGTGCAGGGCGTGCAGGTGAGCGCGCCGTTCGGGCGCGTGGAAGTGGCGCTGGAGGTGTTCGGATAACTCATGTTCGTCGGCCACTATGGCGTGAGCTTCGCCGCGAATCGCGACCGGAGCATTCCGCTGTGGGTGCTGTTCCTCGCCGTTCAGCTGCTCGACGTGTTCTGGAGCCTCTTCGTCTTCGTTGGGATTGAGAAGGTCCGCATCGTCCCGGGGATCACCGCGTCGAATCCCCTCGACCTCTACTACATGCCCTACACGCACAGCCTCGTCGCCGCACTGCTGTGGTCGCTCGGCGCATACGTCGCCTATCGCGCGATCCGCGCCTTCGGGGCGTCGCACCGCGCGGCACTGCTCGTGGCGCTCGCCGTGTTCTCGCACTGGGTGCTCGACCTCGTGGTGCACCGCCCCGACCTGCCGCTCTACGACAACACCGCCAAGGTTGGGCTTGGCCTCTGGAACCACCCTACCCCGGCGTTCCTGCTCGAGGTCGCGGTGCTGTTCGGCGGGATGTTCGTGTATCTGCGGTCCACCACGGCAACGACTCGCCTCGGCCGGTACGGCATGCCAATGTTCGGCGTGGTGATGCTCGCCGTCCAGGCGGTCGTGTTCTTCGGCCCGCCGCCGTCGAGCGATCGAGCGGCCGCAGTCACGGCGCTCGGAGCGTACGTCGTGTTCGCCGCGGTCGCCGCGTGGTTGGAGCGCCAGCGGGTCTGACTTTGCTGGCTAGAACTGAAGCGCCGACGCATCATTGCCGCCGTGCCTCAGTCGCTCCACATTGAAAATTCCCTAGCATGCTCATGCCGTCGCGCATTGCTCTTCTTTGGCTGCAGGCGTTCGCTCTCGCGCCTGCCTTGACGACGCCCGCGCGTGCCCAGCAGCCTCCGCTCGCCCGTTTTATCCATCGAACCACGCTCGACAACGGGCTCGACATCGTCGTTGCCGAGAACCACGCCGTCCCGCTCGCGACCGTGCTCGTCGCCGTGCGGAACGGCGCGTTCACGCAGGAGCCTGATGAGAGGGGGCTCGCGCATCTGTACGAGCACGTACTGTTTCGCTCGTACAAGGGCGACCC
>DASQAM010000530.1:0-2529 GCA_035635735.1 Gemmatimonadales bacterium
TCCATCAACGACACGCCGAACTCCACGACCGCGTGCCGGCCATCGGTCTTGATGTCCTTGCGGAACGTGGTGACCTCGTGCTGGCGGTTCTGCTGGTCGAGCACCGCGACGGTGCCGTGCTCGATCCCCACCGGCACCGTGCGCTTGAACAGGCGGCGCACCTCGGCGGGCGGCGCCGCGGTCGTCAAGTCGAAGTCGTGATTCTCGACCTTCAACAGGTTGTCGCGGATCGCCCCCCCGACGCACCAGGTCTCGTAGCCCGCGCCTTCCAGCTGTTTGGCGATCTTCAGGACTGTGTCGGGGATCGGCAGCCGGGCGGGAAAGTCCATGCGCGTGCTATCCCTCGAGGATCACGGCGGCGGCGGCGACGCCGGCGCTGTGCGTCAGGCTCACGTGCAGGTGTGTCACGCCCCGCACCCGCGCCCGCTCCGCGGCCTGCCCGCTCAACGCGAGCCGGGGCGCGCCGCCGTCCCCGCGCTGCACTTCCACTTGCAGAAACGACACCCCCTGGCTCCATCCCGTCCCCAGCGCCTTGAAGCACGCTTCCTTGGCGGCGAAGCGCGCGGCGAGCGCCTCCGCCTTGTCGGCTCGCGCGGCGCAATCGTCACGCTCAGCGGGCGTGAACACTCTTTCCTCAAAAGTCTGTTGGGCGGCGAGCAGCTCACGCACCTTCCCGACTTCCACGACGTCGAGGCCGATGCCCACGATCATCCGCAGAGCACGCTCCCCCCGTTCACGTTCAGAATCTCGCCCGTGATGTGCCCGGCCAGGTCGGAGCAGAGAAATACGATGGGCCCCGCACAGTCCTCGGGGCTCGCCAGGCGACCGAGCGGGATCGTCCGCTCGATCTCCTCCTTCCCTCTTCCCGCGTCCCTCGCATACGGCGTCGCCGACATCTCCGTATCGACCCATCCCGGCGCGACGCAGTTCACGTTGATCCGGCGCGGCGCGAGCTCGACCGCGAGTGACTTGGTGAACGAGATGACCGCGCCTTTGGTGGCCGCGTAGTCGGCGTGGAAGGGCTCGCCCCGTTGCCCCGCCGTGGAGGAGACGAGCACGATCTTCCCTCCGTCGGGAAGCATCGGAATGGCGGCACGGCACACGTACAGCACGCTGTCCAGGTTGGCGCGCCGCGTCGCGTCCCACTGCGCGTCGGTCATGGCGGCCACGGGCACCTCGTCGGACGGCCAGATGCCGTGGTTCACAATCAGGAGGTCGAGGCCTCCGAGGCCCTGCACCGCCTCGTCCACGGCCCGCCCGGCAGCCGCCGGGGCCCCCAAATCCCCGGCGACGCCGATCGCCGGACGGCGCAACCGCTTGACCCCCGCGAGTGTTTCCTCCGCCTCCGCCCTCCGGTTCCGATAGCCCACCGCGACGCCGGCGCCCGCTTGCGCCAGCAGCAACGCCGTCGCGCGCCCGATGCCTCGCCCCCCACCCGTGACGAACGCCCGCTTCCCCGAAAGATCAATCACCGGCGCTTCCGCACTTACTTGGCAAGGCGCTCCTCCACCATTTCGCAGATCACGTGCTCGATGGCGAGATGAAGTTCCTGGATCCGCGCCGTGTCGTCCGAGGGAACGATCAGCACGACGTCGGTCAGGTCTTTGAGCCGGCCGCCCGCATGCCCCAGGAAGCCCACGACCGTCACCCCACGGCCCTTGGCGGCTTGTGCGGCGCGGATCACATTGGGGCTTTCGCCGCTCGTCGAGTGGAGGGACAGCACGTCGCCCGCCCGGCCCAGGGCCTCGACCTGGCGCGCGAACACTTCGTCGAACCCCATGTCGTTGGCGCAGGCCGTGAGCAGGGAGCTGTCGGTCGTGAGCGCCACGGCGCGCAAGGCTGGGCGGTTGGCCTGATAGCGGACGACATACTCGGTCGCGAGATGCTGCGCGTCGGCCGCGCTGCCGCCGTTGCCCGCGAAGAACAGCGTCCCGCCACTGCGCAGCGCGGCGACGTAGGTGTCGGCGATCGCCGCGATCGTCTCGGCCTGCTCGTCTCCGACCCGCGCGGCCAGGGTCGCCAGGGCGGTGAGCCCCGCGCGGGCCTGCTCCGCGGGCGTCACCCGGCGGCCGCCTGGACCAGTGCCTGCAAGTCGGCGGCCGACGCACCTCGCTCCTCGAGCGCGGTCCCGACAACCACGAAGTCCGCGCCCGCCGCCCGCGCCCCTCGGACCTGGGCCGCGCTCTTGATCCCGCCGCCCACGAACAGGGTGAGATCCGGCACCGCGGCTCGACAGGCACGGATCACGTCGGCGGCCACCGGGCGCGGGGCGCCGCTCCCCGCGTCCAGATAAATCGCCCGCATGCCGATGAGGCGCGCCGCGGTGGCGTGCGCGGCGGCGAGCTCGGGCTTGTCCGCCGGCAACGGTCGCGTCTGGCTCACCGCCTCCACGCTCGTCACCCGGCCACCGTCCACCAGGATGTAACCGGTCGACAGGGTGGCGACGGGATGACGGCTAAGGAAGGGAACCGCCCGCACGTGCTCCTCGATCAGGTACTGCGCGTTCCGTCCGGAGACGAGCGACAGGAA
>DASQAM010000531.1:0-1624 GCA_035635735.1 Gemmatimonadales bacterium
CATGTTCGCCGTCGGGGTCCTGGTGCACGAGATGCTGACGGGACGTCCGCCCACCGGCAACCCGGAGCCGCTCGAAGAAGTCCGATCGGTGCCGGCCTGGCTCGCCGAGCTGGAGCGCCGCTGTCGTGCCGCGGAGCCGGGCGCGCGCTGGGCGGACGCCGGATCCGCGTTGGCGAGCGGGAGCTGGCCGGGCGGGGGAGGGTGATACGATGCGGAGTGCGGAATGGGGAATGCGGAATTGACGGACCAGCCTCGGCTCGCCCTCCTGCCTCCGGTGTTGTGCTATCATCGCATCGGTGGACCGGCGGAGCTCGGAGTCACACGGGTCGCGAAGTCGGTGTTTGCGCGCCAGATGACGACGTTGGCACGGGCAGGTTGGAAGACCCTCACGTTACACCAGTTCGCTGAGCGACTCCGGCCCGGCCATGCCGCACTCCGCATTCCGCATTCCGCATTGCTGTTGACGTTTGATGACGGCTACGCTTCCCACGCCGAGCACGTCTATCCAATACTTGCCGACGTGGGGTTCACGGCCACCACATTCCTCATCACCGACTACGTGGGACGCCTGAACACGTGGGATGTGCGCTACACCTGGCACCGGCTCGCGCATCTCGATTGGAACACCGTCGGGCGGTGGCAGGCGCGCGGCTTCGACTTCGCCTCGCACACAGCCTCGCACCAACGGCTCACGTGGTTGCCCGACGGTCAGGCAACGGCCGAGCTCGAGCGGTCGCGCGACACCCTGCGGCGTCGCCTGGGACGCGAGGCGGCTCGGGCCGTCGCCTATCCGTTCGGCGCCCGAGACGAGCGGATCGAGCGGCTGGCGATTGCCGCCGGATATGAGTTGGGGTTTGGAGGCGTGCACGGAAACGGCTCACGGCTGGCCCTGGCGCGTGTACCGGTGTACCTGTGGGACGTGGGGAGTGTGCCGTTCGGACTACGGGAGGACGGGTTTGGCCGGCTGAGCAGAACCATTGCCCACGCGGCTAATCAGTGCGCGGTCGGGACGAGCGTGATGTTGAAACTGCTCCCTACTCCCGGCTCCCTGCTCCCTTCATAACAGATTCCCCGTTCCCACCGCCGCGCCCATGGCGTGGTACCCCTTGTCCACGTAGATCGTCGTCCCTGTGATCCCGCTGCCCAGCGGACTCGCGAGGAACGCAGCGGTCGTGCCGACTTCCCGGGCGGTCAGGGGCTCGGTGAGTGGTGCGTTGGCGGCGTAGTACTCGACCATCCGCTCGATCTTCCCGATGGCGCTGGCGGCGCGTGACGCGAGCGGTCCGGCCGAGATGGTATTCACCCGCAGGCCGTACTTGCGACCGGCCTCGAACGCCAGGGTCCGGGTGTCGCTCTCGAGCGCCGCCTTCGCGGAGGACATGCCGCCGCCATAGCCCGGCACCACGCGCTCGCTCGCCATGTACGTGAGCGACAGGAACGAGCCACCGGGACGCGTCAGCGGTCCCAGCCGCGCCACGAGCGACACGAGGGAATAGGCGCTCGCGCTCACCGCGGCGAGATAGCCCGCCCGGCTCGTGTCGAGCAGGGGTTTCTTGACCTCGGGACCATTGGCGAGCGAGTGGACGACGATGTCGAGCGGCCGGTCGCCGAAGTCCTGCACCAG